>JAEOTS010000162.1 GCA_016839745.1 Promethearchaeota archaeon | reverse complement strand
TTCAATATCCTTTATGAAAAACAGTTTATTTTCGAGTTCATGCAATATATCCACAATATGTGAAGGTTCTTTAGGACTCCAATTTCTTAATACATCCAACTTCTGATAAACATCACCAATTAGGTTATAAGCTTCTTCTGGGACATTTACTGAAGGTCTAGCGGGATAATTAGTAAAGTTAATATGAATTATGAATGTTTTCGCAAGCGTGATTGTTAGGTAGATATTTAAATCTCCTTTCTGATGAGACTTCTGATCATACGCGTATTCCTGTTGAATCAAACCAATTTCTGTATTTAAAGCTACGCTTGTTTGCTCGTGATCTGCAAAAAGTTCTGGTTCGGTTAACTTTGGCGCTTCTTGAGATAATATTTTATCTGTTTTTATTTCATCATTTTTTTCGATAGTTATATCCGAATCTTTTTCATAAAACATATTTTCTTGGGATTCAGAAGGATTTACATATTGCTCGTATTCAAAATCAGGTGGATATGCGCTCAAATCTGGAGTAATATACTCTTCTTTTTTTGTTTCTTCTTCTGTTGATTTTATTTCGTCTCCATTTGTTTCTAAAGATTTTTCTACAATATTGTTTTCTTGAAAATTATGGTCTTCTGAGATTTCACTAACTAGTTGATCTTCCTCCTTTTGGGGAACCTTTAGCGCTTGTTGGATTTTAATTTTCAGTTCCTGAAGCATTTCCAGTACTGAAAATTTCTCTGACCAATTGTTCTCTGCTTCTAAGCGAATATCACCAAGCAATTCCTTGATTTCTTTATGATAAATTAAGTTCGGAGGCGTGTAAGGAAAATCTTCGTCAAACTTGATTTCTAATTCGTACTTTCCTTCAGGAGTCTCATATACATAACCAAATAAATGCTCAATATTACCAGAAACCATCCAAAATGAGAATTTCGTGGCAATTTTCTGAGCTTCCTTTAAAATTCTTTGTTTATCCATTTAGGTAACTTCATTTTTGTTATTATTCTCTTATAGTAAAACATCAAACTATAATCTTAAAAATATTCGCAATTAATATGAAGGATGTGTTTATAGCCATGCTTTGAAAAATAGGAGATTTAATTATTATTCTCAAACAAATAATATAATTTAATTTGATAACTTTGATATTAATTTCCTCAACTATAATTCTTGTATAGCGTATTCCAGTTCTTAGAGATTTTCAAAAAATATAATAGTTATATTTAATATTAATTTTTATTAATTATGACGAAATTTAATTATTTAGTGGCTGGGGCAAGACCTAACTTTATGAAAATTGCACCCCTAATTAAAGAGTTTCAAAAGGAAATTCAAGTAATAAAAAGGAAATTAATTATCTAGGATATTAAAATAATTTTGTGTTATTAATATGGAAATTAAAGAGAAAAAAGTGGTAGTGACCGGCGCTGCAGGCTTCATTGGAAGCAACCTAACAGATTTTTTACTAGAACAAGGCGCTGAAGTAATCGGTATTGATAATTTTTTTAACGGAAGGATAGAAAATTTAACCGAAGCATTTAAGAACGACAAATTTGAATTTCTAAAGGGCGATATTAGGGATTTAACCTTCCTATTAGATGTTTTTGAAGATGTAGATATTGTTTATCATCAAGCTGCATTTACGAGCGTCCCCCAATCAATAAAAATGCCTGAAAATTGTAACAATGTTAATGTAAATGGAGTTCTGAACGTGCTGAATGCTGCTCGAAGAATGGATGTCGAGAAAATAATTTACGCGTCCAGTTCTTCTGTGTATGGGGACACACCTACATTACCTAAAAGAGAAGAAATGTGCAGATTACCCATCTCACCCTATGGAGTCACAAAATTAGCGTGTGAAGCTTACATGCAAGCCTATCACCAAGTTTATGGTTTAAAGACAACTTCGTTAAGATATTTCAATGTATTTGGACCAAGACAGAAAGATTCTACATATAGTGGAGTTATTGCCATTTGGTTAGGTCATATTATTAAGAACGAAGAATTAACTATTAATGGCGATGGAAAAATTTCAAGAGATTTCACTTATATTAAAGATGTAGTTCAGGCTAATATATTGGCTGCTAAGCATGATGTTGCAGGCGAGATCTTCAATATAGGGGCTGGGTCTCCAATTTCTTTAACAGATTTAGCCAAATTAATGTTGAAATTAAGTAATAAAAATAATCTTAAGATAGTTTACTCAGTTCCAAGACCTGGTGATATTCTTCATAGTTATGCAGATATCTCAAAAGCTAAAAGATTGTTAAAATTTGAACCTAGATATAATCAAGAACAAGGATTACTAGAATATTTTAAATGGTATAATGAGACTTATGGCGCGAATTTAAATTTATAGATAAATAACTTTTAATTTCTAAATGATTACTCGAATTTTAGCATTTATCATACTACTAGAAATTATGATGCTGGAGGAATCGTAAGTAAATATATAAAATGAAGGATGCATTTCTCTATCTGATTAACAATGATTAACGTGAAGAAATAATGCTGGACGATAAAACTATTTTGATTACGGGAGGAACCGGAACGATTGGAGAGGCTCTTTTAGAGAAACTCTTAGTGGCTCATGATCCAAAAGTGATCAGGATTTTCAGTAGGGATGAAACAAAACAATATTTTTTAAATCTTAAATATAAAGGTTTAGAAGATAAAATCAGATTCTTTATAGGAGATATTCGAGATAAGGAACGTGTTCGTAGAGCAATGGAAAACGTGGATATCGTATTTCATCTTGCGGCTCTTAAACATGTAGAAAGTTGTGAATATAATCCTTTTGAGGCAATAAAGACCAATATTATTGGTCTTCAAAATTTAATAGATGTTAGTATTGAAAAGAAGGTTGAAAAATTTGTATATACGAGTACCGATAAAGCGGCTACTCCGTGTAATATAATGGGAGTTACAAAATTATTAGGGGAGAAATTAATTACTGCAGCAAATTATTATAAAGGCGTTGCGGGAACCTTATTTTATTCAGTGAGGTTTGGTAACGTGCTTGGTTCAAGAGGTTCTTTGGTTCCAACAATTGAGAAACAAATTAGAAATGATTTACCTATTACAGTGACTCATACTGATATGACCAGATATGTAATGGGACTTAATCATGCGTTACAATTAATTCTTGATTCTTTAAATATAGCCCAAGGTGGAGAGGTGTTTGTTCTTAAAATGCAATCTGTTAAAATTGTCGATTTAATTGAAGTACTAATTAAACATTACTCGGAGAAATACCTTAAAAAAGCAAAAGATTTCGAAATGAAAGAAATTGGAATATTGCCGGGAGAAAAATTATATGAAGAGCTTTTTTCAATCGAGGAAGTTGATAGAACGTACGAATTAGATAATATGTATTTAATTATCCCCCAAGTTGCAGAATACATTTACAAGATTGATTTAAGCAAGTATTCCAATATTCGAAAATTTGATAAAAGCAAGCCATTCTGCTCAAAAGATAGTCTATTTTTAAAAAAGGAAGAAATTTTAAATTATTTGTTAGAACAAAAGATTATAAGTTAACGTGTTAAGGTTCTGAAATGGTAGATTTAGTTACGGGTGGAGCTGGGTTTATAGGTAGATGGGTAGTAAAGAATTTATTATCACGCGGGAGAAAAGTTGTAGTAATTGATAATTTAAGCAATGGTAGGAAAGAAAATTTAGAGGAATTCAAGGAAAATCC
>JAEOTS010000161.1 GCA_016839745.1 Promethearchaeota archaeon | reverse complement strand
TCTGTTTTTTTCAATAATGAAAAGTTTGCACAGAGTTTTTGGCGATAAATAGGAGCCCATATGGGACGATAAACATCATATCCTAATGCTTCAATTTCAGAATTGACCGTGAAATATGAATTTGAGATTATTTTAGGTTCTTGCTTTATGTGCTTACGATTTTTTAAAATATTTAAACGGATATTGTATTTTATAAATTGTTCTTTTAAACTCGATTTCATGCTTTTTTTATGGTGTATTGGCTTTTCTCGTGGATTTATAAAGTGATCACCATAGTAATAGACCAAGCACCCTATATCGAAATAAAGGGAGTCAAATAGATCAACATCAAAGACTTGGTTTTCTTTCAAGTAATCGATCAATGAAACTTCTGGCATAATTTATCATATTTATTATAATTAAATAAATTTTTGATGAAGCTAATGTTATTAAAGAAGTGAAAGAACCTACGATGAAGATTTTTAAAAGAATGGTTAAAAAAATAAATTAATTAGAAAATAAAAATTCAAATAATAATATGAAGGAGCAATTAATTGTACGTGTTGTAGCTCGGCTAATTATAACTATTTTTAGTCTTTTTGTCAGTTATTTCTTACTTCTAAAGCTCGATGTAGAATTAATCGGGGTAATTGCTTTTTCAACCAGTTTAATCGGACTATTTACTCTTTTTAAAGATCTAGGTTTTGGTTTGATTTATTTTCAACACAATTCCGATAAAGATTTTGATGATTACTTTAGTATTTACTTTTTTCTTCAAACGGTTACAACTTTTATAAATTTCACTCCCATATTCGTTCTGATTTTCTTTTTAAATCTAGAACCATTAGTTTTTAGTTTTTTATTTTTAAAAGTAATTTCGGAACTCTTTCTGAATCTTTCATTACCCTGGAGGACTAATTTAGAAAGTAGGCTGAAATATATTAAACTAGAATTGGTAGTGTTAGTGATAAATATCGTTCAATATAGTTTGTTGCTTTTCCTCATTTTTAACTTAGAATTTGTTGAGAATCCGTTAATTATTTTAGGTCAAATTTACATATCGATTTCGATTATCCAGTTAATCATTGTTTTACTCATATCGCGACGCGAATTTCAATTCAATAACATAAATAGAGAAAAACTCAAACAATTTATAAAAGATACCCGCCCTCTCATAATGATGACAGTTATAGGCGCGATACTAGGAAACCTAGGTCAAGTCTTTATAAATTTATTCTTTGGCCTTGAAGCTTTAGCGTATTACTATTTTGCGGATGCATATATCGTTTCAATTTTGTTAGTAATTTCGGGAGAGATTCACCAAATCCTTCTGACATATATTCCAAAAGAATTAAAAGAAGATAATTTTGGAAATACTGAGATGATTGTTCATAAGATAGAAAAATTTTCGTCGATGTTTTTCTTAATCATCGTAATTATAGTATTCTTAAACGGCGAACTGTTACTAAATATCTTTCTACCAAATTATTCTCAAGCAATAATTTATTTATATATTTTAATCTTCATTCCTTATCTATCTAGTATTAATAGACCGTATTCTGCTTTACTAATTCCTTTTAAAAAACAAAAACTCTCATCAAGTTATACTTTGGTAAAATCGGTGATTTGGACAGCATTGATTTTTATCCTTGTGCCAAAAGAATTATTTTCCATAAAGTTGCTGGGACTCGGGAGTGTAGGACTTGCATTTATAATTCTCAGCGGACACATTATTGACGTGTTTTTCCAAAGATTTTTTTTAAAAAGAATAGGAATAAATTACGAGAAGAAAATATTATATCATATTCTATGTGCTGCTCTTGCTTTATTTTTAACTTACATGATTTCACACTTCTTTTTGAGATTTATTATAGTAAATGACTTATTGTATGTGCTTGCAACTTCTGGTTTGCTTGCGGGGATTTTCATATTAATATTAATCGTGTTCAAGGAAATAACTAGGGAAGAGCTCAAATTCTTTTTTACCCTTTTGAAAGTATCAGCCTATAAAGAGAGCTTAATTAATGAAATGAAAGTAAAAAGAAAAATTAACAATGATGATGAATTTAAATAATCGAGAACATCTAAAGAATGTTAATTAAACAATAAAAATGGCAAAAAATAAAGTATTAATTATAGGTTCAGAGGGATTCTTTGGAAAGTCCTATGTTAATTACTATTCTAATAAAACAAATATTGATAAAGAATTATACACGGTTGATATTCAAGAGATCGCAAAACAAAATTATTTTAAATGTGATGCTACAAATTTCAACCAAATTGATAAAATAATTAAAAATGTTTCTCCAAATGAAATTTATAATTTTACAGGAAGCTTTTCTAATGAATTTGAAATAGATTTTCTTAATAATGTTGTTATCACGAAAAATATCTTCGATTCAATAAAAATAAGTGAATTGGATTGCCGAATTTTAATAAACGGCTCAGCTGCAGAATATGGTTCGATTAAAAGTGAAAATGGTTTAGTTAATGAGGAATATCCCTTAAATCCGATGAGTTTTTATGGATTAGTTAAAGTTTATCAAACTTTTTTAGCTAAAACCTATCATAATAAATATGACATTAAAGTATATATCGCGAGACCGTTCAATCCAATGGGTTATGGGATTTCTGAGCACTTATTTATTGGTAGACTTATCTCACAAATTAAAGATAGTTTAAAAACGCAAAGTAATATAACTTTAGGAGATTTGTATAATGAAAGGGATTATATCGATATAGAAGATATAATCCGATCTTATGAAGTGATAATGACCAAAGGACATGCTGGGGAGGTTTATAATATAGGATCAGGGAAATCCATAAAAATACGAGATTTGTTACAACGATTTCTTGTTATTTTTGGTATTAAAGATACCAAAATCGAAAAATCTAAAGATTTCGTTAAGAAATTTGATATTCCTAAAATTGTTGCAGATATCGCTAAAGTTAAAGCTTTAGATTGGGAACCGACTATCCCGTTAGAAGAATCGATTAAGAGAATTAAAAAGTGCGTGCTTGCAGAGTAAGCAATTTGTATGTGGTTGACGATTTCGTTAAAATTTATAAAAAAACGATTTAACTCATAACGAAAAAATCTTTCGATAATTATGGAAAAAAATTTAGTTAGTGTGATTACTCCTACATATAATCGAGGCGAAGTACTCAAAGAAACCATACAATCTGTATTAAATCAAACCTATCACAATTTTGAATATATAATTGTTGATGATGGATCTACAGATAACACCAAAGAGATTGTTCAATCTTTTAAAGATAAAAGAATTAAATATATAAACCAGCAACACGTTGGAACTCCAGCATCAGGAAGAAATAATGGGATAAAGAATGCAAAAGGCGAATTTATAGCATTTCTTGATTCGGATGATATCTGGTTTCCTCAAAAATTAGAAATACAACTAAAAGAGTTTCAAAAGAACGCGGATATTCTAATTTTAGCAACGAATGGAATTATTATTCCAATGCGACCTTATCGTAAATACTTATCACTCAAAAAAAATTTAGTAGTTTCATTTAGACATTTAATTGTCAACAGGGTAAACCCCATTATGAATTCAAGTGTGTTGATTAAAAGAACTGCGATTGAAGCAATAGGATTGATTGATGAGGAACCTTTCATAAGAGCCTCGGAAGATTATGATTATTGGTTACGTGTATTGAAATATCGCGACAATTCAATATTGGTTTTGAAACAGATTTTAGTAAAATATAGGGTTCATTCCTTTAACATCACTATTGATATGTTTTCAAATTCAAACTTTTTTAAAAAATTATATGAAAGATTAGTATATATTCATGGTAAACATGAAGGGTATGATCCAGAATTATTGAATATACAAATAAGAGCGACACTATATCAATTGAGAGTTTTTAAGACGAAAAAATCTCTTTTTCAGAGAAAAGTAAATATTAGTTATGTATTAAATGATAAATTCTTAAAATTCTATGATAGACTCTGGATTGTTTTCGGTTATTTTAATGATAAATATCTTAAGGCGATAATAAATAATTATCTTATAAATAAACTAAACAATTATCTTATTTATTTTAAACATAAGGTATTAACCTAGTTGGTGGTATAAATTCATATTTGTATAATAATGGACACCACCCATGAGAATAAGGAATTAAATCTAGTTGTAGGAGGTAAAAATACTCATCTCCTCG
>JAEOTS010000160.1 GCA_016839745.1 Promethearchaeota archaeon | reverse complement strand
CCAATCCAATAACTAATCCCATAATAGTAAGTTGATTAGCGGAAATTCTACTTAGCATTATTTTCCTTACAAACTTCTCGTATCCTTCCTTAAATTTAGTTTTAGAAAGCCATTTATCAATCATATCCTATAAATCTAGATGTCTTTGTAATTTAAATTAATATGTCAAATTTTCTTAACTCTTCCCGTAAATCTGTCTCTGGTTGATTCCATATTGTTTTCATACCAAGTTTTTTTGCCGGCTTTAAGAAAAACAAAACATCATCAATAAACAAACTCTCTTCGGGAAGTAAGTGATACCTACTGAGTAATGTTTCATAGATAGCTTTTTCTGGTTTAATTGTCTTTTCAAATCCAGAAATGATTTGACCATCAAATAGTGAAAAAATATTATATTTCTTTCCTATAAATGTAAATGTTTCCTTTATAAAATTGGATAAAATATATGTTTTATATCCTAAATTGCGTAACTCTTTTAATACCTTAATATTTTTCTCAATAGGTGTCAGCATTTCCATCCAATGATTAAAAAAATGAGTAAGAAAGTCTTTTTCTTCTGGATACTTAGAGATAAAATTAGATTTAGCATTTTCTAAAGAAATTATTCCTCTATCCAACTCCATCCATACTCTGCTGCGAAAAATTTTAGGAACAAATTGATCGATGTATTCGACATCGTCAGTAAATCTTAGTAGAAATTCACTTGGTTGGAACTTAAGCAAGACGTTACCTAAATCAAAAATAATGTTCTTTATCATCTTACACTATGTAATAAAATGAAAAGTAAAAAAAATGTTTTCAATCGAAATTTTTATTTATTTTTTTGGTAATTAAAAGAGGAAAAGATAATGAACGAGATCAAAAAATTCATAGATATTTAAAACATAAAAATTAAAATGATTTCATTGTAGATCATATTATGGCGGGAGAAAAAATGTCAATCGAAGATAATAAAGCAATAATCTTATTACCAAACAAAAAAGTTTTATCTCTTATTCTTTTATCTTATTTTCTTTTTCTATTTTCATTTTTTTTATTCTGACAATGTTATATAAGAGATTTAAAATAGTCCACTATTCATTACTCGTCAGGTATAGTTACAGTATATCCTCCAGTTGTGTGAGAGTCTCTTAGTTTCCAAATACTAAATCCAACTCCATAACAAAAAATCTTAGATTTTGGTTCAATCTTAATAAATACATACTCTGTGTCATTCTCAAAGTCAATATCAGCAATAAGCATTCTTAGTATCTTTTTTTCTTCAAATACCTGTATGATTTCCTTCATATTGACGGGAAGTATTTTTGCAATACCATTAATTGTAATTGCACTCGAAGGAATAAAACGCAGGATATGATGTGGAAATGGTATAACAAAAGAAACTTTAGGATCCCTCTGAATATTTCTTACTTTTTTGTTTTTTTTATAAGTCAAAAGATACAATGCAAATTTATCATCTTTATTAGAAACACCGTAGATAATTCCAGATGTATGAGGACTTCCGTCGTTATTTAAGGTAGTTAAAATACCAAATGTTTTCTTTCTTATTATATTTTTAATAAAATGAAAATCAAATTTTTGTTTAGCCATTATATATCCCAGTTTGGATTCATATTATGAATTTAATTTACTATGCATTCATGTATGATAGTCAAATTTAATGATTCTTTTTAACTTTCCTTTTTACTTTTGTTTCTTTTTGCTGATAATGTATAAAATTTTTAACTGAATCAAAGTCATCTAAGAAGAAGTACAGTTTACTTATATAATTTTTTTAGGATTTTTCAAAGGAATTTTCATTGAAATCAGACGCTGAATTTACCTTTCCATTCCAATTAAAATTCGTTTGGTAATTTTTTAAGTTCTGCAAGTGAAAAAACGGGTCCATCGATACAGACAAACTTACTTCCGATATTACATCTTCCGCATTTTCCAATACCACATTTCATTCGCATTTCTAAAGAATTAAGAATATGTTCGTCATTCCAACCGATTTTCACTAATTCGTCCACTGCTGTTCGTATCATAATTGGAGGACCACAGATAATTGCTACGGCGTTATCAGGAGATGGAGCTACTTCTTTTACTATAGCGGCAACAAACCCCACTTTTCGAGTCCAGCCTTCCTCTTCGCGATCGATGGTTAGAACTACATTGATATCGTCTCGTTTTTCCCATTCTTCCAAAACATCTTGATAGAGCACTTCACCTGAATCTCTATTACCATATATAACGGTCAGATCACCATAATCCTTTCTGTGTTTTTCATCTAGAACGTATAAGACTAACGAGCGTAAGGTCGAGAACGCAAATCCTCCGCCAATCACGACGATGTTTTTCCCCTTTAACTCTTCCATTGGCCAACCGTTCCCTAACGGGCCTCTTATGCCGACCGTATCGCCAATATCGCTTCTGTGAAACATAGAGGTAACTGTACCCATTTTTTTAATCGTAAATTTAATAGTACCTTCTTCGGTTGGAGAAGAAGCAATTCCTATTGGACACTCTCCCTTGCCGATAATGCTAATCTCGGCAAATTGCCCTGGGATATAATCGAAATTTTTGTAGTCTTCCTCTTTTTGAAATTCTAATTCAAAGGTTTTAATATCGTTAACTTTGTTTTCTGAAATAATAGATTTTACTTTCGTTAGTATTGGAACATATGGGTTAGGCACTAGTTTTCTCACCTTCTTCAATTTCTAGTATTTTGTCAATTATTAATCGGAGCTCGTTATTAACGGGACACGCGCTAATGCATCTCCCGCACCCTACGCACCCTAAACAATCGTAATTCGACGGATAATAGCTAAATTTGTGCATTATTCGATTTCTACATCGTTGTATTTTTGCTGGGCGTGGATTGTGACCGCTCGTTTCAAGCGTGTAAAGACACGACTGGCAGGTATCCCAGATTCTTATTCGTCTACCTCGGTTATTATACTCGTCGTTTTCGTCGATAACATCAAAACAGGTACAAGTGGGGCAGAGAAACGTACATGAACTACATCCGATACAACTTTCACTAATTTCTTGCCAAACTGGATGTTCGAAGTTTTCGTCGAGTACTTTTGTAACTAAATCAAAATTGAATTTGGTCGTAAAGGAATCCTCTGCTTCCTTAGCTAACTCTTTAGATTTCTCAATATCTGCCTTTTTCGCGTCAGTAAGCCAAGATAACTTCTTTACGAGGTCCTTACCCTTTTCGCTTATAGCTTCAACTAAGTAATTATCCCCTAAGTCAGATAGAAATACATCTGTGCTATCTTTTTGGAAAGGATGACCGCCTACAGACGTACAGAAACACGACTGCCTTGGATTATTACACCCTATGCCTATAATTGTCGCGTTTTTCCGTTTCTTTAGAAATACATCGTCTTGAAAGTTACCGTCAGCAAAAAAATCATTTAATAGCTTAAAACTATACGCGTCGCAAGGTCGAACTCCAAAAATTAATATCTTGTCCTCAAGATCTTTTCTCTCTTCAATAATGACGTCTTTCCCTTCGTATTTATATTCAAATATAGTTTCTTTTTGTGGAAATAGTACGTCTTTCGGAGGGACTTTTGAATTTAGGTAATCTAATTCTATTTCCTCTACATCTTCAATTTTTTCAAAGGCGATATTACCTTTTACCTTAGTTGGAGCGTAAAAATTATAATCATCTTTAAGCTCGTTATATAACTTTCCAATATCTGCTTTTTTTAATAGTTTTTCGTCCATTCTTAAACGTTCTCCTAATTAATCTTCTTCTAACATAAACTCTTCAGCATCTTCCATCTTGAAATCAACCATAGGTGGCAAAGTCTCAGGATCGAGACCTGAAGTAAAATCAAATCTTTCTTTTACAATCTTTTCTAATTTTCTATTTATAAAGTTAAGGTCTATTCCCATTGGACACACTAACGAGCACGCACCACAGGCTACGCATCTACCCGCCATGTGCATCGCGCGTATTAAGTGATACACAATTATATCTGGCAAGTCTGTTGTCTTCCCAAACCAAACGGGTTTATTCTGATCGACAAAACAAAGATTACAATAACACATCGGGCACGCTTCTCTGCAAGCGTAGCATCTGGTACACACGCTTAAAGCTTCTGTAATGTATTCCCATTTTTCTTCGGGTGTTTTTGATTCGAACTCTGCGATGTCGTCAAACTCGTCTACAATACTTGAATATTCCTCGCACTCGCCAACGCATAATTCTGGAAACTTACTGATTAAAGGAGGTTTCCTAATTTTGCATCCTTTGCATAATTCATTCATGTATTCGTCGAACGGAAACTCTTTTTCAAAATCCTTTCCCCTAACGATAATGTTGCTCCCCGATACGGAGACCTCAAGTATTTCCTTTTCACCAATTTCCATCTCTATCCGTTGCCGGTTAACAACTCCGTTACATGGGATTCCAATAATCGTGATCTCGTCCAAATTAATCTTATTCTCGGAGGCTAAGTGAATTAATGCCCTCCCAACGCACCCCTTAGCAACTACGCCAACTTTCAGGTTTCCTTTTTCAGGATCCACGAATCTTGGAACTCTAGGGACTAGGTATTTAGCTAAATTTACGTAGCATAAATTATTCCATAGTAATTTATCTACATCTTCCTCGCTGTCGATGATAATCGGTTGCGTAAGTAAGGGTAAGGATCCTTTCTCGTAGCCAATAATCACATCTACCTTCTTTTCTTTAAGCAAACCCCTTGCGATTTCTCGTAAGTTGTTTTCTATATCCTTATTTTCTGTTTCAAGTCCCACGATCGTCACCATTTTTTTTCAAATTTTTTGTTTGGACCGAGTTTTTTTACAATTTCGGTCGCTTTTCGAATTAACACGGCAAATCTCTCGCCCTCTGCGGCAGAAGCCCACATAAAGTTAACTCTTCCGGGTTCTATCCCGAAGAATTCTAATAGCTCTTTTAATATCGCAAACCTTCTTCGGGCAACCAAATTACCGCTAATATAGTGGCAATCGCCGGGATGACATCCAGAAATAACGACCCCGTCCCAACCATCGGTTAAACTTTTAATTATGAAGTAGGCGTTAATCCTTCCTGAACATGGAACTCTCACTATCCTAATGTTTGGGGGATATTGAATTCTGCTTACTCCCGCTAAGTCGGCTCCGGCGTAAGAACACCAATTACATAGAAACGCGATAATTTTCGGGTCCCATTCTTTACTTTCAGACTTTTTTTTCTCTGCAACTTGTTCAGTCATTTTTATTCCCTCTTCGTTATCATTGAATATAATTGTTCGGAAGAAAATCCTATAATATCGATTGCAGCACATCTACAATTTCCAGAACAAGCACCGCAACCTTTACAGAGCGCATTATTAATTGAAGCTACCGTTCCGAACATTCGATCATCAACAAATTCAATCGCTCCATAAGCGCAGTTTTCAATGCACATACCACAACCAGTACATCGATCAGAGCGAACTACTGCGAAAAACGGTTCAATTTCGACCTCTCCTTTTCCCATTAACGCCATAGCGCTAGCAGCAGCTCCTTTGGCCTGAGCGACGGAATCAGGAATATCTTTTGGTCCTTGAGCTGCACCTGCTATGAAAATTCCTTCGGTTAAAGTATCCACAGGTCTTAATTTAGGGTGCGCTTCCAAAAAAAATCCATCTGCTGATTTTTGAATTCTTAATAAACTGGTTATTTCATCAGAATCTGCTCTTGGTTCTATACCAGTAGAAAGAACAAATAGTTCTACTTCAACCTCTATTGGTTGTTGAAGTAACGTATCTTCGGCACGAATAATGATATTGTGATTAAGAGGATTTTCTCTTACTTCAGCGATTCTCCCTCTCACATAATTGATACCATAATTTTCGGCAGCGGATTCGTAAAATTCTTCGTAGCCTTTTCCAAACGCCCTGATATCCATATAAAAGATATAAATATCCGCCTCTGGATGTTTCTCTTTGTATTGTCTTGCTTGCTTAGTTGCATACATACAACACACGCGAGAACAATATGTATTTCCTCCTTCTCGGAAATTTCTACTGCCTACACATTGTAGAAAAGCAATACTGTGTGGATCCTTAAGATCTGAAGGTTTTACAGGTTTTCCCAAAACTGGTCCAAACGAACTTAGTAATCGCTCCATTTGAAGCCCAGTAATAACATTAGGGTACTTACCATAGCCATATTGCTTAAGCTCTGAAGGATCGAATTCGTCGTATCCTGTTGCTACTATTATAGTACCTGCTTTAATATTGATATATTCAGGTTCATCATCGTAATTTATAGCCAAAGGCTCACAAACATCTTCTCTTGCGCAAATTCCGCATTGAACGCAACTATCCATATCGATAGTATATTGACTGGGAACAGCTTGAGGAAATGGAATGTATATAGCTTTTCTCGTAGATAATCCTAAATCGAATTCGTTTGCAACCGTAATAGGACACGAATCAATACAACTTCCACACCCGGTGCACTTCACTTGGTCCACATAATGCGGTTTCTTTTTAATGGTAACTTCAAAGTTCCCTACGTAGCCAGTCACCTCTGTAACTTCAGAGTAAGTTAACAGCTCAATATTTTTATCTCGTGCTATTTCAGACATTTTGGGTGTTAAAATACAAGAAGAACAATCCATAGTAGGAAAAGTCTTATCAAGTTGCGCCATATGACCTCCTATAGTAGCAGATCGCTCTACTAAATAAACCTTATATCCTGCTGAGGACAGATCTAAAGCAGCGTTCATTCCGGTAATCCCAGCTCCTATTATTAAACATGTTGGTTCAACTTTAACCTTTTGAACTGCTAAGGGTACAAGTTCTCTTGCTTTTGAGATTGCTAATCTTATGTGATCTTTTGCTACTTCATAGGCTCCTTCAGGTTCTTTCATGTGAACCCACGTAGAATGTTCTCGAATATTTGCCATCTCGAATAAGAATTGGTTTAATCCAGCTTCCTTGCACGCAATCCTAAAAGTAGGCTCGTGCATTCGTGGTGAACAGGCTGCAACAACAACTCGATTTACTAAACCGGCTTCGATGTCCTCCTTGATCATCTTCTGACCAACATCAGAACAGAAGAATTTATATTCGCGACCCACACTCACATCTGGCAGAGTTTTAGCATATTCCACTAAATCGGGAACTGAAACGACTCCGCCAATATTAATACCACAATGACACACATAAATTCCAATCTTGGGTTTTTCGTTCCCCGTAATATTTAATTCTTTATCTGCTTCTGTCAATTTTGCAATCCTCCTAAGTTAATTGCGATTTAACTTTTTCTAAAAACGATTCTATAGGTATGAAGGGAGAAACACCTGTTAATTCGTGATTTTTTACTAATCCTAAAAGATTTGGATCAATTCCAAATGATAATCCTAACAATTGTGTGATGTATACAACTGGTATTTTATATAGTTCTCCAATCATATCTTTATAATAAGTATTGGCCTCCATTTGGCCTAAATCTAACTGTAAATGACAAAATGGACAACAATCGATGATAATATCGGCGCCAGCATCTCTCATGTTCTCTAATTTCTCTCGAGAAAAGTCAGCTGAGACTTCTTTTACAGCAGTTCTTACTGCACCACCTGCTCCGCAACATTGGAGCTTATCCTTATAATTAATGCTTTTAGCTCCTGTAATCTCAACAAGTTCATCAAGAAATGTTGGATCTTCGCACTCTCCACCCCAAGGTCTTTTATCGCTTGGCTTGATAATATGACAGCCATAATGTACTGCAACTTTCAAATCCTTAAATTTATGTTTTACAAAACCTCGTAAGTAATCTAATCCCATATCTTGATAGAAGACTTGAACGATGTGCTTAGGTTCAATTGATCCTTTATATTCTCTGCCAACTTTAGCGAGATGTTCGTTTACCATTTTCTTTAATTCAGGTTCGTGTTCTAACTCAAACCACGCGTCTCTAAGCGTGCCATAACACCCATTACACCCCGTTATAATATCAACTCCTAATTTTTCTGCAATTGTAATGTTTCGAGCAGCAATAACTAACCAAGTAGGAATGTGAAACGCTCGAAAAACTCCTGGAGCAGGACAACACGATGCTCCCTCCAATTCAAGAATTTCAGCACCTAAGTGATCAAATACTGCCCTGATAGACGACTCAATCATGGGATAGCGATTAGGGGCTACGCAGCCAAGAAAAAACCCATATTTCCATTTACTTTCTTCACTCATTATTTTATATCACCTTAATTTTCCTCTACTTTGTCTTTTTCAGCTTGAGCTTTTTCTGCCTCAGCTTTTTCTTTCTCCTTTATCTTTTCGACATTATCCATCAAATCTCTAAAACCAACAGATTTCATTAATTCTTGACATTCTTTGACAGCTTCGGGATGCATGTGTACGGTTGGAGGTAATGGAGGTAATCCATAGGATACCCTTAAATCTCGCCATTTTTGATTTGCTTCTCCGTTGGCAGGTACTCCGTGTCCAGTTTCGTAAAATATTTTATTAGCTAATCCAAAATGAGAATCTAAAATATGTCCTTCTTCAACGGCTATATTTCTTAGCTTAATAATCATATCAGTTACTGGAATGTCTCGTGGACATCGCTCATAGCAAGTATAACAGGTACTACAAAGCCAAATATCGATATCTTCTAAAACAGATTCATCACCAGTTAATGCTCGACGAAGAACTGAACGCGTCCTATATGCTGTGCGCCTACCCGATGGACAAGAGCCTGTACATGTTCCACAATTAATACAAGCCCTAAGCTTCTCTAAACCCGCATCAACAAATTTTTGAGCTATCCCAGAACTCGTGGACTTATAGACCTTTCTTTTTATATATTTCTCTACGTTTTCGCTCATAGTAAATTCAAATCCCAACTTCCATTTTCAATTAGATCTAATAAAATGAAAAAATTAAGTTTTCACATAAATGTGTTTGATCAAACAACTCAATTGATAATCTTAAGTTTGTAAAGGTAGTTTTCTTAAAAAAAGTTATTATGCATAAATAATAATCAAATTCCTAATATCAGCTATTTGATATATCGAATATTTTTATAAGGAACTTAGAAAGAAATATCAAATTACACTTTAATCTATTTTCAAAATTAGAGTACAGAACTGAAAATAATATTTAAGGAAAAAGTGTTTAGGAATACGACAATTTTGATAAAAGGAGATTAGAAGAAATATATTTACTTATTTACTATCCTTAGCAAGTTCTTTTAAAAATTCTTTTTGCTTTTCTTCTGACAAAAAAGCGAGTTCTTTTTTTACTTCTTTTATTTCATCCTTTGAAAGATTTAAGTTTGATAGCAGCTCTCTTACATCCTTAGATAATACCGTGAAAATTCTGGTAAAATATCTCCTTACCACATCTAAAGTTTCGAAACCCCCATCGTTTTCGTCGTTATTAATGAGTAACACCAACAAAAAGAATTAATTTTGTTTTATATAATAAAGAAATAAAGTGGTAGTTATTAAAAAAAGTGGAGTCCATCATTTAATTTTCGATTATTGGTAAGGAAAAGAAAAAAGTGCTTCCTTTGTTTCGACCTTCAGACTCGACCCATATTTTCCCTTCATGAAGAGCTATTAATTCTTTTGAAATGTACAATCCTAGTCCTGTCCCTTCGATGCCTACATCCCAGCCTTGTCCGTATCTTTCAATTTTTCCAAATTGCGTGAAAAGTGAAGCAATCTCTTTCTGAGTTAGTCCGATTCCCGTATCTTTTATTGAGATTATGTAATGTCCGTCTTTACATTTGGAGTCTATTGTGATATGTCCTCCTACGGGGGTGTATTTTATCGCGTTGATTATTAGGTTTGTTATGACTTCGTAAATTTTCTCTTTATCAAATTCCGTGAATATTTTTTCTTTAATATTGACTTTAATCTTCTGTTCTCTCAATTTAGCAATTCCTTGCAATTGTTTTACACAAAAGTTAATTAAAAATGTAAGATTTTCTTTTTCTTTTTTTAATTTCAGCAATCCTTGTTCTAATTGCGAACTTTCTACAAGCGATTTGATATAGTCCTCAAGACGCTTACTCCCGTTCTTAATCTCCTCTAAAATTGAGATTACATCATCGTCTAACTTATCAGAATGCAGTTTTAATAATAATTCTGTGAATCCCTTGATAGATATTAATGGTGTTTTTAATTCGTGGGATGTCCTTGAGAAAAGATCGCTTTTTAATTTGTTAATCTCGCTGAGCATTCTATTTTGTTCTTCTAAGTGTTGTTGAGATCTCCATCTTCTTTGTTCAATTTCGAGAGCATCGCAAATTAAGAACAAAACTAACTTATTTTGGTTTGAAATAGTAGGATTTTCGGTAAACAAGACACACAACATATCGTTTAAATCGTTTCCTGATAATATTAATTTACCATAGCACGCTTTAATTTTATGTTCCATAATGTAATGATCTGTTTTAGCATACTCCGATTTATCGATATCATAGAACTCTTGAGTAAAATCGTGATTTTCGTGAAATACTTGGCTTACAAATAATTCTCGTTTAAATTGTTCGGAACTGTAAATTTTCACTTCTCCTTTATTCGACATGACTCTATATTGTTCTTCCTCGTCAATTAAACTTTTATTAATATAAAGAACAACTTCACCATTTAGTAGTTTTAGACAAGTCTTTAGGAGTAGTTCTATATTTTGCTGAGTATCCGTTGTATAGTTGAGGAAGTTAATATTGAGTTCGTAAATTAATTCTTCGTACATTTTTTTCTCAGTTACATCTTCCAACCATAACCTAAAGCTAATTATTTTACCTTTATCATCGTGTTGGTTTAATCGCTTCCCTTGGAGCCACTTTATTTTACCCTGTTTGGTAACGATTCTAAATTCTATTTCCTTTCCTTCTTGTGAATTCAATAATTTCTTTAAATCATCTGGATGGATTATTTCATTTAATAATTTTTCATTAACTATGCTAATATCTTGATATCCAATAAATTCTAATAACTTAGGATTGAGATAGGAGATGCTATTTTTTTCTAATTCAATTTCTAAAACTCCAATTGTTGATGTCTCTAATAAATCTCTCAATTTTTCCTCAGAATTCTTAATTTTTTGTTCCGTTAAGACTTTTTCCGTTATGTCTTCTACAGTAAAAATTATATTCTCTATGTTCCCGTTGCTTCCAATAAGAGGAGTACCATTTATAGAAAGTAGGATATGCGCATCTTTAGCTAAGTTAAAGGATGCGTGATAATCAAATAAAGGTTTTTTCGTTTGCATAATAATCTGAAATGGAAGCTCGTCTTTTGGTATGAGGTTGCCTTCTGAGTCATAAAGGTTAAATTTTGTCGCTATAAAAGATCTTTTTAATAGTTCATCTTTCGGAAAATGTAAAACTTTCTCAGCTTGAGAATTTACGTAAATAATTTGACCATTTCTATTTACAGATAAAATTCCAGCGGGATTTGTTTCCATGATTCGTTCAAGCCTTTCATGTTGCATACGTAAATTTTCTTCAGCTTTCTTCCTTTCGGTGATATCTTCAAATGTTATTAGAAGTCCTGCGACTTTACCATCAGAATTTAATAAAGGAATCCTATTTGCGTCTATCCAAATGATTTCTCCATTTCTAAGAGTCCAAGTTTCAACACTATGAAAAACAGCTTCATTTGATTCAATAACTCTAATTTCTTGTTTCCGATTATAATCTATTTGATTTTTATCCCAGAACAATTCTTCGTCCGTTTTATCAATAATGTTCTCAGGATGTTCAATTCCAATTAAATTTGCATAGTTATCATTGCACCCCAAATAGCTTAAATCGATATCCTTCCAAATTATGTATTGAGGTATATTTTCCATTACCATTTGAAGCATTTCGTACGAGCTCTGTAAAGCTTCTTCGTATTTTTTTGGATTGAACAGCTTCCAAAATCGAATTTCGGGGATCGTTTCGGTTATTTTTTTAAATCGTTCATCAGCATCTTTTAGGTTTACTTCGATTTTCTTTTGTTTTGAGATATCCTTTAGAATAAGTAAAATTTTTCTAAAATTGTTTTCGTCAACAAATTTCTTAGCTTTAATTTCCGCCCAGATAATTTCGTTTTTCGCTGAAGAGAGCTTTAATTCTTGGAAGCTCCCAAATGTTTCTATTCCCTTTTTTAGAAATTTCGTTGCTCTTTTAACATCATCTGAAGAGATAATATGCAGGAATGGTTTTCCGGTTAATTCAATATCAGAATAACCCAATTTTTCTAACAATGGGCATTTATTTATTAGGTCAATACGGAAGTCTTCATTCTGATCGACGATAACTACCAGATCGTTGACAATTTCCATAAAAGTTTGAAATTGAGTCTTATTCTTTTCTTGTTTGTGATCGTCAGAAATCATTTAATATACCACACAAATAATAGCAAATATTGTATATCTCGAAACTTAGTTAATTCTCTAATACTGAAGTGAAGAAACTTTTATTTATATATTTAGTAAATTTTTGAAGTTTATTGTTATGCTTTTCCTTCTTTTTTACACTAATAATTTATTAATACAAGCATTATTTAATATCAGAGT
>JAEOTS010000024.1 GCA_016839745.1 Promethearchaeota archaeon | reverse complement strand
TTGGTATACCCTAGAAGTTAACGCATCAAAGTTTCCAGACTATGATAGTAGTGTGTCTTACTTTACTTTTTACTTAAAAGGCAATAACTCTGAAATAAAACTTATGTCAATTTCGGACACTGGAGGTGCTTTATCTCCAATTGGATTCGGAAATAACTATACTATTTTTGAAGGTGATAATATTGATGTTCAATTTAACATAACTGACTCAGATTATAGCGATAATATCGTTCTGGGAACTGTGAACTCATATGATGTTTACTACGAAAACCTTCAAACCGGTCAAAATGGAACTCTATCAAACACTTTCGGATATTCGCCTCCTACTCATACTGGAACGCCTATTACTTCGATTTTAGCTGCTGGTGATTACTTGATAAACCTCTCAATTTCACAAACAAATTATGAGGACGCATGGTACGCTTTCAATTTAACAATTATAGAGAAATATCTAACAAACTTAACAAAGGTGTTTGTGCCAACGCAAATCAACGCGGGAGAAGAACTAACAATTATTTTTAAAGCAGTGTACTATAACGGCACTGAATGGTTACCAATAGACAATGGATATGTTAACATGACGCTATTCTTTGATGGAGCCGTATCGGGTGATCAGGATGATTATACAAATAGTACAGGTGAAGTTGAGTTTAGTATGATTGTCGGTAATAATATTAGAGAAGTGAATATAACTCTAGATCTTCGTTTTGAATACAATTATTTAAGTGACACTTATGATATCTTAGCCTCAGAAATAACAGTGATCCCGCCGCCACCCAGTTTAACTTTTAAAGATTTCCTTCCCTACATTATAATGATAGGAGCTATCGTTGCTGTAGCGGGTAGTTCCGTGGGAGTTTATCGTGGTGTAATTGTTCCTAAAAAGAGAGAGAAACAACGCATATTAACTGAAGTAAAAACGATTTTTGACGACGCTATTAATTTAGAACACATATTAGTTTTATACAAGGGAACCGGAACATGCATTTTCTTTAAATCTTATGGCTCAGAACAGATCGATCCTGAGTTAATAGGTGGATTCTTATCAGCAGTATCCTCTTTTGGAAAGGAAATGGCTACTCAAGCAGCATTGAATGAAATTTCTTATGGGGATAAAATGTTACTACTAGCAGATGGATATCTAATAAGAGTAGCGTTAGTTTTAGGGAAAAACGCTTCAATGATTCTGCGCCGTCATTTAAAAGAATTCATTGAAACTTTTGAAAAAACTTATAAGGATGTGCTACCAAATTGGCGAGGTCAATTAAATTACTTCAGAAATGCGGGTTTTATTGTAGATGACATATTAAATACTTCAATTATTCTTCCCCATCAGATAACATACGATTTTTCGAGCGTTAAAGATTTAAAAAGTCCCCACTCAAAGGATGTGTTGAAAGTCGCGCAGAGCTGTTGTGAAGAAGCTGAAAGGGAGTTCTTCTTTATTGCAACCTTACTAAAAGATGCTTCTGAGAGGACAAATAAAGATACTGCTGAAATTTTTATGGGAATCAAGGAATTAAGGGATAAGAAGTTATTAATCCCTATAGAGATCTCCGCTATTGAAGCTCAACCAATTTCTCAGCAGGAAATGAACCTTATTAACCAAAAAGTCGTTGAATTAACGAATTTAACGAACGAAGAAAAGCAGAAATTAGTGCAGGATTTAGCTCAATTAGGACCGATAGAAAGGGAGGCATATCTTACTAGTTTAACCAAACGACATGAAATAGTTACTGCACCGATAAAAACGACTGTTGAAGGATTAGATGTTGACAATAAAAAATCTGCGAAAAAAGGGATTAAAGAGTTATTGAAGCGAGGGAAAATTGCAGAAGGAAAGAAGGATTACATCAAAGCTGTTGAACTTTTCGAGAGTGCTGCTATTTTAGCCTCAAACTGGGAATTACCAGAGGATTATGGTAAAATCGAAGAAACTATTCGTAAAACTAAAATTGGAGATTTAAATGAAAAGAAGACAAAATTAGAAAAAGAAGCAAAAGATGCGGTGAAAGCAAAGGCTTATGCCGAGGCAGCTGCAAAGTATAAATACGCTTCTAAAATGGCTTCTGAAATCTTCAAATTAGGTGACACATCTATGACAAAAGAAGTTAAAAGATTAACTAACAAATCCAACGAATACGAGAAATTAAAATAAATTTTATTATTTTTATAAATCTATTTTTTATTATTTTATTAAAAGCATCTTTTTTTTTTACTCTAATCTGTAATCCCGTTTTCAGTTATTGAAAACACTGCTTCCCCTTCGGGTAAATGCGGGGCATCTATCATTTTTGCTACTCGCTGTTCACCTTTACCTTTTCTCAAATAGACTCTAATTGTTGATCCATGTGCTACTATATTTCCCCCGGCTGCAACAGTTGGATTTCCATAAAAAACATCAGGCTTTGATTGAACTTGGTTTGTTACAATGATGCATAAATCAGGAAAAATGTCTGTTAATCTTAATAAATCGTGCAAGTGAGTGTTTATAGTCTGCTGCCGATTTGCTAGAGTACCCCTTCCAACATATTCGCTTCTAAAATGTCCAATCAATGAATCTACGATAATAAGTTTTATATTTTTCTCTTTAATAAGATTCGTTGCTTCTTTTATCAACAATATTTGGTGATCAGAATTATAGGCTCGCCCAAAAACTATATTTTTTAAAATTTTCTTATGATCTAAGTCAAGTCCTTCAGCCATTTGAATAATTCTTTCTGGCCTGAAAGTACCTTCAGTGTCTATATACAATGCGTTTCCATTTAAACCACCATCTTCTCTTGGTAATTGAACATTGACACATAACATATGAGCTAATTGAGTTTTACCCGTCCTAAATTCACCGAAAAACTCAACGACACATCCAGTCTCAATTCCACCACCGAAAAGATTGTCAAGCTCTTGACTACCTGTTGTAATTCTTGCTATATTCCTTCTGTGTTCCCACACATCCTCTGCGGACTTAAATCCAATATCAAGCTTATCCATTGACGCTTTTATTAGTTTTGCTGTTGTTTTATCTCCCAAACCAGATTCTTCTTGAATTATACTAGGTGGGGTGTATGCGATAGACTCTAGGCTACTGAATCCTGCTTTTATAAGTTTTTTAAGTGTGGCTTCTCCTACACCCGGAAGTTTTTTGACTGCGTCTACACAAACACTTTTATCGCTATCTAAGGTTAGAACCTCATCGTCAAAATCTTCATCTTCTTCAATTTCGTTTTGGTCTTCTTCTTCATCCATTTCAGTAAGAATATCTTTCTCTTCTTCTAGAGAGTGTTGATCTTCTAGTTCTAATTCATCAGATTCAGATTCAATTTCGATAGATTCTTCATTTTTTGATTCAAATCTAGCAAAATTTAAATGTTCCTTGTAAATCTTACCTTTAGTATGATTGCGTTTACATTCTTGGCAATAATAAGGCGCTCCAATATCAGATTGACCTCCATTATCTGTTTCGCTTGCTTTAGCCAATACTAATCACTTTTCTATTAAAATTTAGTGTTATTTTTATATTTCTTATTAATTATTGTATAAGTATTGTAAAAGTTATTTTAAAAGGAATAGACACCTAATTTATTAGAATTCTAAAATATTAGTACATTAATAAATGACCAATTGATAGAAATATCTTTATCATGCGATTAGCAGAATTCATATTTGCGTAAAACATTATTACCTTATTACAACCAGAATATTTTCAATTGGTGTTTAAAACATGAGTGTATTTTTAAATTTTGAATATTATCCAAAAATTGATGTCAATTTACTAGAGATATCGAAAAAAATTGTTTTGTCGAACAAAAGTAAATGGGATCCACCATTTTTTACTGATACTGAATCGTATATCGACATGGGAGAAATTCAGCAAACCTCCAAGGATTTCTTAGGTGATAAAATAAAAAATGTGATAGTTTTAGGAACAGGAGGCTCAATCCAGACTCTACTTGCTTTGAGACATTTGTCTAAGAAGAAATTATATCCAATAACAAGTTCTCGAGCTGTGGAGCTGAAAAAGTGCCTTGAAGAGACAAAACCAGAAGATTCAGTTGTTATACCCATTTCCAGGGGAGGAGAGACTTTAGATGTAAATTCTACCATTGGAATTTTCTCAAAAAATAATTATAAGTTTTTAGGACTCTCTTCAAAAGGAACTATGTATCGTATGTTAGAGAATATTGGGTGTCCCATTCTCGAAGTTCCGGATCTTACTGGTCGTTTTGCTGGATCAATTACTAATGTCGGAATTCTTCCTGCGTTTCTGTTAGGTATTGATGTTAAAGATTTCTTAAAAGGATTAAATACTGGTTATATTAAATATATGAATTTTGATGACAATCCCGCATTAAATTTTTCCGTGTTTCTTTATAATTTGTACAAAAAAGGGTTTAAGCTTGTCTTTTCTATGCCATATTCGTTGAATCTTGAAGGAAGTGTAGGATTATTTGTTCAAGAAATTTCAGAAAGTACTGGAAAAGAAGAAAAAGGTTTAATTGGGACTTATCAATCTGCTCCTTTGTGCCAGCATTCCGTATTGGAGTATCTCTTAGGGGGAACAAAAGGCGCTGTAATTCCGGTATTATGGACTATAGTAAATGAAGAACCAGATTTAATTTTAGAATCTTCAATAAGTTATGTCAACAATCAAACAGCTCAAACTATTGTAAATTATCAAGCAGATGCTACATTTCAAGCATTATTGGAACAAGAAGTTCCTTCCGCAAAAATCACAATTAGTCGTTCGGACGAATATAATATGGGTAATTTAATCGCTTTTATCCAATCATGTGTTTATTATTTATGTTTATTATTGGATGTAAACTGGTCAGACAATCCAAAAGTGATTATAGGAAAAGAAATTGGAAATGAGGCATTAAAAAACAAGAGTTCACCTGACCTTAGAAAGACTACTAGAAAAAAATTAGCTATGAGAGTATTTAATCAAAAATTCTTTGAAGAGTAATTTATCTCTTCCTTTTTTTACTACCGAGTGATAAAAGCGTCATATAGTACATTAACGGCTTTTCTACAATTCTCTCTATCAATTATTGCTGTAAAGTTCAATTCAGAAGATCCTTGTGCGATCGCTTTTATATTAATATTGTTATCTCCTAAAGATGTGAACACTCTACCTGCTATTCCAGGAGTGTAAAGGATTCCCGCTCCGATGACAGCAACTAAAGAAATTTCATTATCTATCTTTATTTTAAACCATTTTTCTCCAAAAAAATCGGAATTCCTTAATAGAAAACTTGCTTTCATTGAATCCTCATATTCGATACCAAAAGTTATATTGTTTTCTGAGGAACTTTGTGATATAAAGACGATATTTATATTATTATCACCTAAAAGGGAAAACAATTTCGAAGCAGTCCCAGATAATGGAACCATAGTATCACTTTCTAAGGTGACCATTGAGAGTTTTTCTATAGATGTTATAGCTTTAATGACATCATCACCCTTAACTATTTCTTTAGTAATGGTAGTAAAATCTTCTGAATCTGGTTCACTGAAATACCTGATTTCAGATGGAATTTTTCCTTTTTCATTAACATCAAGACATAAAGGGTGGAGTACTTTAGTACCGAAAAACGCTAACTCTTTAGCTTCTTTATAAGAAATATTTCTTATGAGGGATGTTTTTTTAGCTACCCTTGGATCTGCATTCAAAAAGCCTTTTACATCTTTCCAATATATAATTTTACATAGAAATAGATTGCGAAGAGCATATGCCAGTATAGCTGCCGATAAATCAGTTCCTCCTCTCCCTAGAGTGGAAATTTTATTGTCTTTCGTAGAACCATAATATCCACTTACGCAAACTAAAGTATTCATATCTGATCTTAAGAGAGGATATAATTTTTCTTTTACAAGTACCTCTGTTTCTTCAAGTAAAGGAAGCGCGCGTCCAAAATTATCATCTGTTATTATAATTTTATCAGAGAAAATATGATTTGATTTAAAACCACTTGAAGATAAATATTTAGTTAAAAGGAAAGTGCTGAGTTTTTCTCCGAATGATACAACCAAGTCATAGATATCAGCACTAGGACGGATTAATTTAATAAGTCGCCCTAGTTGCTTTAATTCTTCAATATTAGTTTGAAGAAACTCTACCGTTTCGCCATATTCAAACCGATCCTTGTCTAAAATCTCATCAACAAGTTGAATATGTAAATTGTATATTTCTTCAACAAGAAGATCACAATTGATTTCTTCTTTACAAGATTTTTCATAGAAATCTATTAATTTATTTGTCATTCCCTGTATAGCAGAAACAACAATCAACACTCTTGTAGATTTCATATACTTTTCAACAATATTTGTAATCTGAAGATAAGAATCCTTATTTTGTAAGCAAGAACCCCCAAACTTCATAACTGTAAGAGATTTTTTACTTTTTTCCAATATAACCAAAACTCTCAATTATTCTTTTATTGGTATTAGAAAAATTTAGGAACTTATAGATTTTTCTTAAAATTAAGTTGTTGGACGTCTAATTTGGATTCATTCAACAATTCTTCTTTTATCTTATTTTCCATATTATATCCTTCCTTATATACAAGTTTTTTGATTCCAGCGTTAATGATTAATTTTAAACAGGCCATACAAGGAAAATGTGTAGTATAAAGAGTTGTGTTACCTTGGATTGAAGTACCATGAATGGCGGCTTGGATGATACAATTAATTTCTGAATGCACACCTCGACATAATTCTGGTTTCTCTCCACTTTTTAAGTTCTGTCTCACGCATGTTTTTGAAGTGCAATGCTTAAATCCTGATGGAGCCCCATTATATCCCGTTGATAAAATATGAGAATCTTTAACTAACACTGAACCCACATTACGCTTTATACAAGTACTCCTTTTAGATACGAGTTCAGCAATTTTTAAAAAATATTCGTCTTTCGATATTCTCATTTTGTTTTCTTGACTCATGTTCCTAATGTGATTTGTTATTTATTATTAAAAAAGGAAATAATCAAATTTGATTTTATTTATTCTAATCAAATTGAGAGTATAAAAGAAAATTTTATTTTTCCTTATAATATACATTAATTAGAGCAAAATTTGAATTCTGATCTTGTTTTATATGAAAAAAGTTGAATTACTAGCTCCAGCTAAAAATTTAAAATCCATTAAAGCAGCTTCTCAATACGCTGACTCAGTTTATTTTGGAATTGAAAAATTCAATATGCGTATGCGATCTGAAAATATCGCTTTGGAGAATTTAAATAAAGTTATGGATTTTTGCCGCAAAGTTGGGTTAAAAGCATATTTAGCTACAAATATTTTGGTATATGATAACGAATTAAACCACTTACGCGATATCATAGAAAAAGGAAAAGAAGCAGGGATTCATGCATTTATTGTACACGATATTGCAGCTATTGAAATAGCAAAAGAAATGAGAGTGCGATTTCATGTGTCTACACAATGCAATGTATCTAACTCTTTATCTGCAAGATTTTACGAGAATTTAGGAGCAGAAAGATTGATACTGGCAAGAGAACTATCGTTAGAGAAAATTAAAGAAATAAAGAGGAATCTCACCAAATCCGAAATAGAAATTTTTATTCACGGAGCAATGTGTACTTCTATAAGCGGTAGGTGTTATTTCTCTCAAGATATTTGTGGTACAGAAGAAAAATCCGCGAATCGGGGGAGTTGCATACAACCTTGTAGAAGACGGTGGTGGGTAAGGGAAGAATCTGGTGCTGAATACATATATGATGGAGTAAGATTTATGAATTCAAGGGACTTGTGTACAATTTCCTATATTCCCCAATTTATCGAAGCTAAGGTTGACGCATTTAAAATTGAAGGTAGAATGCGACACCCACATTATGTAGAGATTGTTACGAAAACATATCGTGAGGCTATTGAAGCGTATTACGAGGGTACGTTTACAAAAAAAAAAGCTGGTAAATGGGTAACAGAATTAAAGAAAGTATATAATCGTGGATTTACTCCGGGATTTTACTTTAAGAGAATTACAGAAGAAGATCATCAACATAAATCACCAGCAAATTTATCGCATTTTAGATATATAAGATTAGGTATAATTAAAGAGTATTATCCAAAAGAAAACTATGCACTTATTTCTCTAAACAATGGTTATTTAAAGAAAAACGACGATGTTGTTATCATGGGCAAAAAAACAGACACCTATTTGCATCAAAAGGCTAAACAAATAATCTACGACGGTAAATTGGTAGACAAAACTCCACAAGGCACCGCAAAACATAAAATTAGTATAAAGTTGCGTGTTGATGGGAGAGTAATTGGTAACGGAGAAGATACAATCTATATTTTCACTGATAAAACCTATAAGTTGAAAAAATATTCTTTATAATTAGTAATATTATAGTTATACTTTCATGATTATTATGGAAAATAAAATCAAAAAGATCGTTGAGTCCGTACCGAACTATAGTGAAGGCACAAATGGAAGTAAAGTCGAACAGATCGTTTCTGAAATTAAAAATACCCCAAAAACTAGAATTGTTGACGTTCAATACGATTCAGATTACAATAGAGCAGTTATTACTTTTGTGGGCGCTCCTGAAGCCGTTTTAAGTGCAAATATTGCTGCCGCTAAAAAGGCAATAGAATTAATTGATATGAACAAACATAAAGGTCAACATCCCCGCATAGGTGCGATTGATGTAGTACCGTTTGTCCCCGCTCAAAATGTTTCAATTGAAGAGTGTATTGAATTATCAAAAAGATTTGCTGAAGAAATGGTAAAAGAAGGGGTTCCGGTATATTTATATGAAGAATCGGCTGACATTCCAGAAAGAAAAAATATTGATAACATACGACTCGGGGAATATGAGGGATTGAAAGAAAGTATTGAAAAAGATCCAAGAAGAAAACCAGATTTTGGGCTCTCTAAATTCCATCAAACCGCAGGCGCTACTATTACGGGAGCTAGGTATCCTCTTATTAGCTTTAACATCAACCTAGGGACTAAAGATGTAAAAATAGCAAAAAAAGTAGCTAAAGCGATACACTTGCAATCGGGAGGATTAGTAAATGTTAAAGCAATGGGTACCGAGTTAAAAGATAGGGATTGCGTTCAAGTGGGTATTAGCAATATTAACTTTAAAAAAACTCCTCTTTATCGTCAGATGGAACTCGTACGGATTGAAGCTGCACGTTATGGAGTATCCGTCATTGGGACCGAGTTAGTAGGAGTGCTACCTTTAGATGCTGTTCTAAATTCGTTAGATTATTACTTACAGCTTGAAAACCCTAAGAAACTTGAACCAAAGCATTTATTGGAAGATTATTTTGATTTCTAGTATCTAGTTTAGCTAATTATTCAAAATCTACTACAATTTTACCATTTTTTATAACCTTGGATACTAAATTCACGCCAAATTGGTAAGGGAGAAAGTTATGATTTGGTACGTCAAAAACTATTATATCTGCTTTTTTGCCAAGTTCTAAACTGCCAATTTCTTCTTGCCGTTCAATAGCACAAGCTGCGTTAATTGTGGCCGCTGTTAATGCTTCCGCGGGTGAAAGCTTCATGTGATAACAAGCCAATGCGATTATCATCTGCATTGATTCTGTCCAGCAATTTGGATTAAGATCAGTAGCAAGAGCTATTGGAATACCCATTTCAATCATTTTTCTTGCAGGAGCATAATCTTTCAACATTAAGCAAAAAGGAGTTCCAGGTAATAGCGTAGCAATAGTTTTGGTTTTTTTCAACGCTTCTAAACCATTATTATTAGATTTTAGCATGTGTCCTACTTGCACTGCTTTTAATTCGGCTGCTAATAATGCACCATTAGTATCGACAATTTCATCGATGTGAATCTGTGGTTTCATACCATATTTAATGGCTGTTAATAAGATTTTTTTAGTTTGGTCTATCGAAAAAATCCCTTCTTCACAAAAAACATCACAATATTCTGCTAATTCTTCTTTTGCTATTCTTGGAATCATTTCCGAAATTATTAATTCGACATATTCATCGGTTTTCCCTTCATATTCAGGGGGAACTGCATGAGCACCTAAGAATGTCGATATTACATCTATGGGGTGCTCGATGTCTAATTCTTTTGCAGCGAGCAACGATTTGATTTCGTTTTCGGTATCTAACCCATATCCTGATTTCGTTTCTATTGTAGTTGTACCGTAATCCATCATCCTATTTAGAATAATTTTCCCATTTTTAATTAACCGCCCTAACGGAGCTTCTCTGGTAGCCTTAACTGTCTTTAAAATTCCTCCTCCAGCTTCCAAAATTTCCATATAATTCTTACCAGAAAGTTTCATTTCAAGCTCATTTTCTCTGTAACCATCAAAAATAATATGAGTATGGGGATCTATAAAGCCAGGAGTGACTAACCGATTAGTTGCATCGACAATAACTGTCTCCTCACTAGGAGGGAAATTAGCACTTAATTCTTGCGTAGTTCCTACAAATATTATAGAGTCATGAAAAATTGCTACAGCTCCATCTGGAATAATCGCTAAGTTTTTCATGTCCAAACCTACTCTTGGAACACCGTAAGTGGTATCCATTGTTACCAGTTCATTTGCGTGAATAATAATTAAATCTACTTGAGGTGCTTGATCATTATTGTTTGGATCTTTTCTTTTTATTCTTTTAGGGGATGGAGTAGATCTTACATTCATAAAATTCCTCTTTTATTCTTTATTAGAAATATACACTAATTCTTTGCTCTTTATAGTATCTAAAGCAATTTCAATCAATTCCGATAAAACAACATCTTCGTTGATATGGGGGATTTTTTTACGAATATGGGCATGACAAGCTTCTAAAATTATGCTGGATTTCAGAGGTCTCCTAAAATCAAATGCTTGAGCGGCACATAAGAGTTCGATAGCCAATATTTTTTCAAGGTTATTTACAATTCGAAGTGTTTTTCGCGCACTAATTGATCCCATACTTACATGATCTTCTTGTCCCATTGACGTTGGGATACTATCAGCACTTGCAGGGAAGCACATCGATTTATTCTCGCTAACTAAAGCTGCTGAAGTATATTGCGTTATCATGAAACCCGAATTTAATCCGGTTTCTTCAATTAAATAAGCGGGTAAACCCCATTTTCCTTCCAAGAGAAGATATGTCCTTCTATCGGATATATTTCCTATTTCAGAGGCGGCTAAACCAACATAATCCAATGGAAGTGCGAGTGGTTGACCATGGAAATTTCCCCCACTTATAGTTTTATTTTCATTAATTATAATAGGATTGTCTGTTACTGAGTTTAATTCACACTCTACTACCTCTTTAAAGTGTAAGAATGCATCTCGAGAGGCACCATGGACTTGAGGTATGCACCGAATAGAATATGGATCTTGGACCCTTCCACAATCCTTATGAGATTCAATAAATTGAGAATCTTTTAAAAATTTCCTAATTTTTTCAGCAACAATAATAGCTCCTTGATGTGGTCTTAAATTAATTAAATTCTCGTCAAATGGCTGCGCTGAGCCTAAATAAGCTTCAAGGCTTAGAGCCCCAATGATATCAGCATTATCAAGGCAATTTCTAAATTTTTCATGTATAACTATCGCATGAGCAGTAATAAATTGTGTGCCGTTAATTAAAGCTAAACCCTCCTTAGCTTGTAATTTTAAAGGAGTTAAGTCGTGTTTTTGTAATATTTCACGAGATTTGATATAATTTTTACCATCTTTTGATAAATATCCTAACCCAATGAGCGGTAAGAACAAATGAGCTAGAGGAGCGAGATCTCCGGATGCTCCAACAGAACCTTGTTCTGGAACTAATGGAATTACATTGCTTTCTACATGCCAATTAATTCGTTCAATTACTTCCAAGGATATTCCAGAAAATCCTTTGCATAAAGCTTGAATTTTCAAAATCATCATAAGTTTTGATAACTGGTGTCCAATAGGATCACCAAGACCTACGCTATGACTTTTTAGAAGATTTTCTTGTAATTTACCTGTTTCCTCTTTTGAAATTATAGTAGTGCACAGCGAACCAAAACCAGTGTTAACACTATAGACTAATTTTTCACCTGTAGCTATTTTTTGAACTGCTTCATAATTCTTTTTGACTTTTAATTTTACGTCTTCAGTTATTATTCCTTTTATCTCTCCATTAGCAATTTGCAAAGCTAAATCAGGCGTTAAAAAGTCAATTCCATATTTAAAGTTTTTACTCATTTTAATCAAATTCAATTAATCTTTTTCTAGTTCTGAATCTACAATACTTTTAATCATATCTTCATCTATTTGAAAGGGTAAGGTAATTTGTCCTTTATCCTTATGCTCCACATTCCACTTATATGCGGTGTCAATAGCATTTGTGTTTCTCGCCCAAGCTCTTCTTGCTACTCCACACGATACATCCCAGTTAATAGCGCTTCTTATAATTTCATTGACGCGTTCAGATCCATCTAAAACTAATCCAAATCCTCCATTAATAGCTTTTCCCGTACCTACACCCCCTCCATTAGATAATACACACATCGTCATACCTCGAGCTATGTTTCCCGCCCAACTTTGGTGAGCCATATCCGCCATAATATTACTTCCATCTTTTATATTTGATGTCTCTCTAAATGGAGAATCTGTACCGGACACATCGTGATGATCTCTACCAAGCATAATAGGTCCTATCTCTCCAGATCTAACTAATTCGTTGAATTTTAAAGCAATTTTTACACGGGTTTCCATGTCGGCATATAATATTCGAGCTTGTGAACCAACTACCAATTTATTCATCTCAGCGTTTTTAATCCAATACCAATTATCACGATCTTGAGCTCTACGATTTGGATCTATACAAGATAGAGCAACTTGATCTGTTTTCATTAAATCTGAATGGTCTAAACTTAAACACACCCACCTAAAAGGTCCGTATCCATAATCAAAGCATATTGGCCCCATAATATGTTCAACATAAGAAGGAAAGATGAAACCGTTTTTAGGATCTCCATCAATCGCGATTTCTTGAACTCCTGCATCGTAAACAGCTTTAAGAAAAGAATTTCCATAGTCCCAGAATTTTGTACCCCTATTAACCATAGTTTTGATCAGTTTATATTGCTCGCGTAATGAATCATCAACTAACTTTTCATACTCTTTTCTATCTGACTCTAATAGATTTCTACCTTCTTCAAAGGTTAGACTAATAGGAGTATAACCTCCTTCATAGGGGGCATGGCAAGATGTTTGATCTGAAGCAAGCTCAACTTCAATATTATTATCTACAACATAGTTCCATATATCAACAACATTCCCATGAAAAGCTATTGATATCGAATCTTTTCTCTCTTTATATTCTTCTACCCAATTGAAGATTTCTTCAAGATTATTTGATACTTTACTTACCCATCCTTGCTCGTAACGAGTTTCAATCCGAGATTTATCAACTTCTGCTATAATTCCGATACCACCTGCAATTTCTATCGCTTTGGCTTGGGCACCACTCATACCTCCTAGTCCTGAAGTAAGATATAATATTCCTCGAAGACCTTCCTTAGGAGGTATTCCTAAATAAAGTCTTCCAGCATTTAGTAATGTAATATATGTTCCGTGAACGATACCTTGTGGGCCAATATACATCCAGCCACCACTTGTCATTTGGCCATAATTTGCGACCCCCATTGCCGAGACTCGGTGGAATTCTTTGGGTGTGTCGAATAAACCAACCATTAAACCGTTAGTCATAATTACACGTGGAGCATTTCTTTTACTAGCGAACAAACCAAGGGGGTGACCAGACATAACCACAAGTGTTTGATCCTCCTCTAAAACTTCAAGGTATTGCATGATTAATCTGTATTGAAGCCAATTTTGACAAACCTGTCCACTTTCACCATAAGTAACTAATTCATAGGGATAAAGTGCAACATCAAAATCTAAATTATTATCAATCATTAATTGTATTGCTCTTGCTTCAAGAATACCTTTATAGCCATCGATGGGTTTAGCTTTTATTTGTCCAGAGGAACGGAAACGATATGCATAGATTCTTCCTCTCGTTAATAGCTCATTTAAAAATTCGGGGGCAATTTGCTTATGAAGCTTCTCAGGGAGATATCTTAAAGCATTTTTCAAAGCAATAACTGTTTCCTCGCGATTTAGATTAAAACCACGATTTGGAGCCCTACGGATACCTTCCTTAAATTCGGGAAGTTCAGGTAATTTATCTGATAATTTAATCTTCATAGCTTTTGAAATATCCATATTTTTATCTAACTCCCTTTAATATTTAACATTTAACAATATTACCTAGATACAAGTTTTACATGAAATTAAGAAAAAGAATAAAAAAACAAGAATAAAAATTATATATTATCTAAACCGAGATCTTTCAGTTTTTCTTGATTTGGATATCCAGATAATTTATCAAATTGTCGATACTGGTAATAAGCGTCTTTTAATTGTTGGAAATTTGGTGTTTTTCCCGCTGAACCTCCTTCATTAACTGGATTTAATACGATCTTTGGTAATCTATCATCTGCTACAGTAAGTCCCATTTTTAAGTTGAATAATCTTTTAATCATGTAAATACGTTCCCCTAGCTTTTTAAACTCTTCCATAGAGAGATTTAAACCAGTTGCTGTTGTTACCATATCTAGAATCGTCTCGGATGGAGGATTAGCAAATACGCAAATAATTAGTGAATTATACACCGCACGGTAATCTTGAATGCGGGCACAAAATTCTGCCATTGGTTCATCATCTTGGTACCAATCAACATTTAATTCGATTCCAAATTCGCTAAGTGGTAGCCCTAGAATTGCCATATATGCATCACATGAATTGTGACAGGGTCCTCGAGGGGTAGCTAAGGCATAACCAGCCGCCATACCATACATTCGCCGTAAATCATGGTAGGGTATCTCCATTCCGTAAACTGTAGCGATCTCCTCTTTAGGAATATTGAATTTTTTTCCAACATAATCAGAACCTTCCGCCATAATATCTCCGATTCCCTCCCTAAATGTGATTTTTTTTATTAGCTCAAGAGCAGGTTTTATTTCACCCCATTTTGGGTCTAACCCCTTAATATCCTCAGCACTGATTTTACCTTTATCAAAGAGATAATAAATAAATGCTATGGTGCCACTACCACTAATGGTGTCTATTCCGTAATCATTACAGAGGTAATTAGCTCTTTGAATTCCTTCAAGATTATCATTCAATATCATAGAACCAAATCCTGCAACGGTTTCATATTCTGCTGCCTCAATTTCACCATTGGTTTTAAATTCCCCTTCATCAATTTTTGCTCTCTTTGAACAACCAATAGGACAGGAGAAACAGGGATAACTCCCAGTGAATATTTTCTCGTAAGCAGTAGAACCCGATATATTGAATGCGCCTTCCCAAGTTCCTTGTGTCCAATACTTTATTGGTAATTCACCTGAGGCATTATACATATCAACCGGATTTGACGTACCTAGTTCACCAAAAACTTGTGTTGCAAAGGAAGAATTTATTTCTTCAGTTGAGACTTTAACTGCTTCCTTAAATTCTTCAGGTGCAAATGCATCGTATTTCCTTTTTTTCCCTCTAACTGTAATCGCCTTTAATTTTTTTGAACCCATGACAGCACCCATTCCAGTTCTACCAGCAGCCTTATCTTCAGAAGCAACAATGGCGTATTTTACAAGATTTTCACCCGCTTGTCCTATACAAGCAACTCGAGTTAAGGGGGATCCTGAATTTTCCTTCAACAATTTGGATGTTTCAAAAATCCCCTTTCCCCACAAGTTTGAAGCATCCTTGATTTCTGCTCCGTTTTCGTTTATATCTAAATATACGGGATTTTTAGAAGCCCCTTTAATCACTATTCCATCGTAGCCTGTTTTTCTTAATTCTGGACCAAAAAAACCACCACAATTAGATTCTCCCCATATCCCTGTTAGAGGGGATTTAGCACAGACAACGAACCTTCCACTTGTAGGAGCGTTAGAGCCACAAAAAAGACCTGTCATGAACATTAAGATATTGTCTGGTGAAAGTGGGTCAGTATCCCTATCAAGCTTATCGTACAAGTATCTACATGCATATCCCGCACCGCCAAGGAATTTCTCGGCAATTGAATCTTTAATTAGCTCTTCGCCTATCTCCTTGCTGCTTAGATCAACTACTAAAAGTTTTCCTTCAAAACCTTTCATTTTGATTACACTTTAAGAATTATTACTATATACTTATTTTATTTGTATATAATTATATTTGCAATTAGTAAGAGTTCATTTATATTTTCCTAAAAAGCTTGTAACTTCTATTTAAATATCTTCACATCACGAGCTTCTAGTTTTTCAAGAGAAGCAGGAAACTTTTTTAGGTTATTGCGTTCAATATTTAAATATTGAAGTGAGGAGAGAGATTCTATTGACTCTGGTATATTTATTATAAAATTAGTTCTTAAAAACAAATACTTCAAAGATTTTAACTTACCAATTGATTCAGGAATATGTGTTAATTCGTTGTTTCCTAAATATAGATATTTTAAATTTTCAAGTTCGCCGATGGTGCTTGGTATCTCCTTTAAATTGTTATAATATAAGTATAACCGTTTAAGGGATTTCAGAGAACCTATTGAATCCGGAATTTTATTTATACTATTTTTTCCCAAATCTAAATTTTCTAATGTGGATAATAAGCCTATAGAATTCGGAATGGTTTCTAGACGATTAAAGCCTAAAACTAGATTTTTTAAAAGTGGCAATTTACCTATAGATGGTATTAAACTGGTTAACTTATTAGTAGAAAGATCGAGTTCTTTTAAAGAATTTAATGAACCAATTGACTCCGGTAGAACCGTTAATTGGTTCTTGCTTAAATCAAATACATCTAGAGCCTTTAAATTGCCAAGCGAATCAGGTAGTTTTTTTAACTTATTATCATATAGATCCAATTCTTTTAAAGATGTGAGGTCCCCAATAGAATTAGGAAGCTCTTCTAGCTCATTTCGATCAGCTTTTAAAGATTCAAGAGTTTTTAAATTACAAATAGATTCCGGAAGAGATTTAAGTCTATTCCTATCAAGTTTGAGAGATTTTATTGATCTTAAATTACCAATATCTGGTAATTCAGTTAATTGGTTATTGGTTATTTCTAACTTCAGAAGTAATTCAAGAGAATTAATAGATTTAGGAAGCTCTGTTAAATAGTTAGAAGTTACATCTAAATTCTCCAATGATTTAAGAGAACCAATAGTTTCGGGAAGAAACGGAAGTTTATTAGACATTAATCCAAGATACTTAAGGTTTTTTAAATTACCTATCGAATCAGGTAAGTATGTTAAGTTATTACCTTTCAAGAATAAAGAAGACAAAGCAGATAAATTTCCTATTGAATTAGGTAATTTGGTTAATTTATTATTCCGAAGATTTAATCGTTTTAATGAACTTAAAGAACCTATAGATTCTGGTAGTGAATTTAAATTATTACTTCCTAAATATAATAACTTTAAGGATTTAAGATTTTTAATTGAATCTGGAAGTTCCTTAATCTCATTGTGACTTAAATCTAAGGATTTTAAATTCTCTAAAGCTCCTATGGTCTCGGGGATTTTATGTAAAGAATTCTCGCTTAAGTCCAATAAGGTAAGACAAGATAATGAATTGATGTTATTTGGCAATTCTGTTAATTTATTCGTTTCCAAGTGTAATTCTTTTAGAGAAGATAAAGAGTATATTGCTTTAGGTAATTTTACTAACCTATTTTCGCTTAAATCTAAAGTGTCGAGCGAAGAAATAAAACAGAGTTCTTCGGGTATAACTTTTAATTTATTACCTCTAACTAAAATTTTTTTTAGAAAAGGGAGAGTTGTAATTTTTTCTGGTATTATTGTTAACCCACATGAGAACAAACTCAAACCGTCAACATGGTCGTTAGTAACCGTGTATCCAAATGTATAACTTTGAAGATCTGAAACTTCTGGTATAGGCAAGCCTATTAGTTTTTCTAAGTAGTTAAGAAATTTGCGTTCTTCTTCACTAATAGGCATGAAAATCTTCTAATACTTTATTCATTTATTATATGATTATTAAATAGTCTAAAAAAGTAATAGAAAATGGTATATATATGGTTTAACATTTCGACAATTTTGAATTAGAAGTAACAATGAAAAAAAAAAGCATAAAAAAAAATAGATGTTAAAATTGAATTTGAACCAAATTAAACTCAGAAATCAACATCTTTTCCTTCGTAAGCGTATTCAAAAAGCTTCTGAAGATCCTCCGCATTAGCAGATCTTGGGGACATTGTTAAGCTTGAACTTTGAAAACAAAGTGAAATAAGCATATTCATATTTTTATCCATGTCCTCTCTTGAAACGCCGGTATCTGCAAGTTTTGTAGGTAGTTCTACTTCCTTCTGCAGTTGTTTGATTTTATCAATAACAATATTAGCGGCCGTATGTTCTTCAGTATTCCATTCAGTCCATCCTAACTGTTTAGCTAAGTTTCCAAATATTTTTGCTGTAGTATCATTTTCATCGGGATTGTTTAAACAATACTGAACAATATAGGGTAAAAATAAGCCCACAGAAATTCCATGAGGAATATGATATACTGCGCCCCAAACGTGACCAAGAGTATGGCCTATGTGAGCTTGAGAGTTACCAAACCCTAAACCTGCGATTGTTGCTGCTTGATGCATCATATCCCGTGCTTCCTCATTTTTTCCATCTTTATATACAGTGGGTAAAAATTTAAATACGAGCTCGACTGCTTTTAAACACATTGCGTTACTAAATTCATTCTTCCAGACTGAAGTTAATCCCTCAATTGAATGGGCTAAGGCATCAAAACCAGTGCCACTAGTTAGGTGAGAGGGCATACCAATAGGAAATATTGGATCTACAATCGCGTACATAGGTATTAATCCCTTATGAGCTTGTTCATATTTCTTCTTAACTTCAATATCCCCTTCTGGTTCAAGACGTGAAATGATTGTAGACCAGGTTGTTTCAGCTCCAGTTCCAGATGTAGTAGGTATCGCAACTAATTTAACTTTTTTTCCTAAGTCATACAAATCCCTATTAAAAGGGTGAAGATCATCTAATCCGTATTGAGGAAATTCATAAACTGCCCATAATCCTTTTGCAACATCCATTACAGAACCACCACCCAACCCAATGATTATGTCTGGTTTATAGGAAAGACATTTCTCTTTAGATATAGTTATGCTCTCTTCTTTAGGATCTGGTTCAACATCAGTAAAAATTTCCCATTCTTTATCAAATTTAGCCAACTTATCTGTTAGTATTTTAACATATCCCAAATCTTCTAATATTTTATCAGTGACAATAAAACACTTTTTACCTGTAATATTCTCAAAAAAAACAAGTGAATCGGGACCATACACTATTTTAGGAGAGAAAAAGAACCACATAAAATTATTTCACCTTTTATTTTTAATATATAATTAGATTTAATTTTCAAAAATTGATAGATTAATAATACTATTATTTTTTTAAATTAAATAAATTATTAACTACAAGAATTATATTTTACAAAATTAGGGTATAAATTATGGAAGAAAATGAAAAAGAAAATTTATTTATTACTTTTAAAGGAGTTATCGAAAGTATCATATTAGATAAGCGTAATAATCCAAAAAATATTAAAATGCTTGATAATTTTAACGCAAAACTGAATATTGGACTTCAAACGGAGGTAAACTTTTATCTTTGGGTTAATCTTGTAGCAGAAAATGGAAATTATACTATAAATAAAGGCAAATTAGAAGAATACGATTTAGAGATAATAGCTACACCAGAAGATTTAATGTATTTTTCTAATGGTGAAAATTCGACGATAAACATGATGCTAAAAAAGAATACATTTGGTGAGAGGAAGCTGCAATACAATAAAAGCAGTACAGGTAAAAGAAATCTTGGTTTACTGTTAAAATTACCGAAACTTCTAGTATTGGATAAATTTAAAAGGCCAGATTAAGATCAGGTACTTAAAATTACACTTTTTTTAATTTTTTTGTTTACTCTTCAGTTTTGGATTGAATTTTGTCTTTTTCAAAAATGTAGGTAAAGTTTAGGGCTCTAAATTTTGAAGCCCTAATATCATACTGATGTAGGATTATGATTATTTCACTTGTTATTTCGTTTATATGTAAAACTATAAACGACGGATTTCGACTTGCTACAAAAGACCATGCGCCAGTAACGCTCCCTGGATTTAATAATAAAATATTTTTTTTTGTTAGAGTAACTTCTTCCTTATGGGTGTGTCCAGAGATTAAGATATTAATATTTTTTTGAATTGCTAGAGTTTCAAGTTGAGAATGATCTCCCCTCGGAGATATTTGATGTCCATGAATTAAGCCTATTACTAAAGTTTTATTGTCTTTTAGTGAGAGATTCATTTTTTGATAAATTGGGGCATCATGATTCCCCCCATAATAATCCATATTTCCCATTACAAGATATAACTTCTTTTTTGTAATATCTTTTAAAAAACTCATAAATTTAGGTGCGCTAATAATATCCCCTGTAAAAAATAAATAATCGAGTTTATCAGTTTTAGTAATTTGGTTTAATTTGATGCGAACTTGGGCTGGAATCTTTTTTGCTCTCTGGGGTATATGAGAATCCCCAATTGCTAGTATTTTTATCATAATTAGTAAGTTTACAGTGGATATTTAGTTGAACAACAATAATTTTAATAAGAAGAAAAGAGATTAGCGCTTAATTTATCTAGTTATCATTAGTTCTTCTAGTTCTTTTTTCATTTTTTGAATGCTTGGTTGCTCGAAATGTTTTCTGACAGGTTCCAATATATCAATAACCTTATCAGCGACTCCTAGTTTCAAATCGAGAGGATGCAAGCTTTTGGATAAGAAGGCATTTTCTATCTCATCATAAGAATTAAATTCTTTATTGCCACCAAATTTTGGTTTTCTCTCGATAAAGATGCTTGAATTTTCGTTTCTGAAGATAATGAATTTAGCCCAGTCTAAAATTGGATTAATAGAAACATTTCCCTCTGGACAAAATGCAGATATTACCTTGTTTTTGATCTCATCAGGAGTATCGTTAACAAATACCGCTGAGTTTGGTATAGATTTACTCATTTTCATATCTGACCAAAGTTCTTGAAGTTGTGACGGATCTTTAATAGGCCAAATAGATGGTTTTGTCAATCCTAATATTAAATGATGATGGACACATAGTGGTTTTATCTTTTCTCCATCATTGTTCACAAGGTTATTTTTTTTCATTTTTAGAGCAACATCTCGAGCTACAACATGAGCTTTTCTCTGGTCATAACCTGCGTGTGCTAAACTAACATTTTGTATGAAAATATCAGCTACTTGCATTGCAGGATAGAGTAATTTGGCAAAATCTACGCCCTCACCCATTTTGCGACCCATTATTGTAATGCTTCTATGCATTCTGTTAAGAGTGGTGTTTTTACAGACATCGATAAAAGTTTCCCAATAACTATCATTATTATGGTAAAGATCTGTACCAAGAGTAAACTTCACTTTCTCAGGATTTGCTCCAACAGCTTTTAAGCACGCTTTTAAGCCCTCTTTAAAATACCCAACTGCAATTTTCTGAATTTGTTCTCGATCTCCACCTAATTTATCATTTATCCAACTATGCCAGTCGGCTAAAAATACTGTGCAATTTGCTCCTGCATCAATGAAATCCTTTATTTTTGACATACAGACGATTCCTGTTCCTAAATGAACCTTTCCTGAGATTTCAAAACCAATATAATGATTTAAGGGAATTCCTGTTTCTAAATATTGCTTTAAATCCTCATCAGTTAAAATTTCTTCAGTTCCCCTTTTAATTAGTTCAAATCTTTCTGCTACATCCATGAATAAAAATAAATTTAGAAGATTTAATTAATTTATTACTGAGACTACAAAGTGTAATATCTTTGGATACTAGACATTAAAAAAAGAGGATACAATAGATTTTAAAAATAGAATAATTTTATTTATTAAAGATCGTGTTACTTAATTGTTTCTATTTCCTTCTCCAAAATTGCTGCTTGCGCTGCAGCAATGCGTGCTACTGGAATTCTAAAGGGAGAACAAGAAACATAATCTAAACCAATTGATGCGACGAACTTAATACTACTCGGTTCTCCACCGTGTTCTCCACAAACACCGCACTTCAAGCCGGGTCTTGTCTCTCTTCCTAACTTAATGGCTATCTTCATTAGTTTTCCAACACCATCTTGATCTAAGATTTCAAAAGGATTTCGCTCTAAAATTTCCTTATTCAAATAAACAGGGATAAACTTACCCTCAGCATCATCTCGACTAAAACCAAATGTCATTTGGGTTAGATCGTTAGTACCAAAGGAAAAGAATTCCGCTTCCATCGCAATCTCGTCAGCGGTTAAAGCTGCTCTCGGAATTTCTATCATTGTTCCGAATTTGTAATTTAACTCTACGCCATAATCTTTAATAGTTTCTTCGGCTATTTCAAGTAGCTGAGCTTTCACATATTGTAATTCTGAAATCATACCAATAAGAGGGATCATTATTTCGGGAATGACATTAACGCCTTGCAGTTTGAGTTCGCAAGCCGCTTGAAATATAGCCCTTACTTGCATTTCATTAATTTCTGGCCAAACAATCCCAAGTCTGCAACCTCTGAGTCCCATCATAGGGTTCTCTTCTGATAACGATCTAATTAATTTAATAACCATTTTTTTCTTTTTTATTTCTTCATCCAGAGGGGTTATTTCTAACAGCGATTTTGATAACGAGTTCGTCATTTTCAATTCTTGGTTTTCTAATAAGACAGTGGAAAGCTCCGGTAAGAATTCGTGTAAGGGAGGATCTAGCAATCTTATCGTTACTGGTTTTCCTTCCATTATTTTAAAGATTTCTATGAAGTCTCCTTTTTGCATTGGTAAAATTTTATTTAACGCGTCCTGACGTTCCTCAATTGTTTGAGCCATTATCATTTTCTGAACGACAGGTAATCTTTCCTGAGCCATGAACATATGCTCCGTTCTCGTTAATCCTATACCTTCGGCACCAAATTCTAAAGCTTTTTTAGCATCGGTTGGAGTATCTGCGTTTGCTCGTACACCTAAGGTTCTTATCTCATCAGCTATTTTTAATAATTCTAAAAATTCCCCTTTAATTTCAGGTTCTACTAAGGGAACTTTTCCTTCTATTACGCGACCCGTTGTTCCATCAATCGTTATGTACTGTCCTTCTTTAATTACAGTTTCAGCTACTCTAAATTCTTTAGCTTCTTCGTCAATTTCAATATCTTGAGCACCTACAACTGCGGGTTTACCCATGCCTCTCGCTACAACAGCAGCATGAGAAGTCTTTCCCCCAAATTGAGTTAAAACCCCACTAGATGCATATAAGCCATGAACATCTTCAGGTTTAGTTTGAGGGCGAACTAATATGATCTCCTCATCCCCAGAATTAGCTAATTCTTCTGCTTCATCAGAGTCAAATATAGCAATTCCTGAAACGGCACCAGGTGAAGCATTTATTCCTTTTGCCAATACACGCACAATCGCATTCTCATCTATACTCTTAAATAAAAGTTTTGATATTTTATCGGGATCAATACTCATTATGGCTTGTTCTTTATTTATTAATCCTTCTTTTACCATATCGACTGCAATTTTAACTGCAGCAGAGGGAGTACGTTTACCATTTCGAGTTTGTAATATGAATAGTACCCCATTTTCAATAGTAAATTCAATATCTTGCATGTCTCTATAGTGTTTTTCAAGCTTATCCATAGTATTTTTCAATTGCTTGTATATTTTTGGAAATTCATTGTTCATTTCTTCGAGTCTTTTTGGAGTTCTTATTCCAGCAACTACATCTTCTCCCTGAGCATTTGTAAGATATTCCCCAAATTTGATGTTATCTCCATCAGAAGGATCTCTCGTAAATGCTACACCAGTAGCAGAATTCTCTCCTTTATTCCCAAAAACCATAACTTGAATGTTAACGGCAGTACCAAAATTAGGTATATTAGAAATCTTCCGATAAGTTATTGCTCTCTTATTATTCCAAGATTTAAAAACAGCTTCTATTGCTACAAAAAGTTGTTTGTAAGGATCTTGAGGAAATGGTGATCCAATTTCTTTTTCATATAAAACTTTATAATCAGCAATTACTTTTTGTAAATCCGAAACCTCTAAATCAGTATCTTGAGCGTTTCTAGAGATAGATCGTTTGTACTTATCGAGGATTCTTTCGAATTTCTCATCCCCGATCCCCATACAAACATCTCCAAACATTTGGATAAATCTTCTCCACGAATCATAAGCAAATCGAGGGTTTCCAGTCTGTTCCGCTACACCTTTAACAGACTCGTCATTCAACCCTAGATTTAAAACAGTGTCCATCATACCTGGCATTGACATAGGAGCTCCACTCCTAACACTTAGTAACAATGGATTTTTTTTATCTCCAAACTTCTTACTTGTAACTTCCTCTAATTTTTTTAAATGATCTAAAACCATAGGCTCAATTTTTGCCATCAGATTTTCGCTATCTTTAAAATAAATTAAACACGCTTCTGTAGTGATAGTAAATCCGGGAGGAATATTTAATCCCAAATGGGTCATTTCTCCAAGGTTCGCCCCTTTTCCACCAAGTAAATTCTTTAACTCTTTTCTACCTTCGCTAAAATCATAAATATACTTGGGTACTTCTGTAGATGTCATATCTCAATTCTCAATTGTAATTAAAAGAATAAATTTTAATTTTACATCATTCCGCATATTAGTTGAATAATGATATTGATATATAATTTCTCTTTAGAAATAAAATTAACTATATAGGAAGGATTGATGATATATTTAAGATAGATTACTTTTTTAGTAGTTCAAGAATATCCCAGATTCCATCAATTACATAATCTGGCTTATTTGTTTCACTTCTTTCGATCATTTCTAAGGTCGTTTCTCCTGATAAAACGCAACATGTTGTCACTCCTGCTTCTATTCCCATTTTTATATCTGTGTATAATCTGTCACCAAATATTATTGCATCTTCAGGATTTAGTTCAAGTTCCCGAAGTTTGAAGAGGAGCATTTCTTTATTAGGTTTTCCAAACACTCTGGGCATTTTTTCTGCCACTTTAAATAGAAGTGCAGCTATTCCTCCCGCATCAGGAATATATCCCTTTTCAGTAGGACATCTATCGTCAAGGTGTGTAGCAATATAAGGTAATCCTTGTTGGAGCATGTAAGAAGTTTTAACTAGCCTTTCGTACGTCAATTCTTGATCAAAAGCAAGTACGACGATTTGAGGATCGTTATCGGTTAAAATAAATCCCTCTTGTTGAAATTCTCGTTGAAGAGATTCTGTTCCCATCAAAAATATTTTTTGGTAATTCTCGCTTCTTAAATAATCAATAGTTGGGTGTTGAGACAATATTAAGTTTTTAAGTGTTACATTTAATTTTAGATCGTTTAACTTTTTAATGTAATCTGATGTAGACTTACTTGAATTATTCGAAAGGAAAAAAAAGGGAATTTCTACTTTATTTAATAGCTCTACTAATTCTACAGCGCCTCGAAAAAGTTGGTTTCCTAAATAAATTGTTCCATCTAAGTCAAAGAAAAAAACTTTTTTTTTTTCCAATTCAGTTAACAATTTTTTTACCGGACTCATTCTAATTGATTATAAGAGTAATTTTAGAGATTTATTTATTAATGTTAAATTAATTAATAAAGCGTCTTAAATTAATTAGTATTTTCTAATTTTAACACGAAAGTCTCTTCAGTTTTTAGTCGTTTAAAATTAACCATGCTTTATATTTTAAAGTATATTTCCCGTGATCTAGTGGATTATAACCGGTAAGTTCTTCAAAGAGGATTTGTTTTATTTCTGAGTCAAGATGCTTGTATAGAATCCCAATCCCCCTCTTTTCCAAAGTTATACATAATAAAGCTAAACAACCAACAAAAATACAACTGGCAACTAATGCTTCTGTTGATGTCATATACATATTGGAAAAGACCCAGACCAGAATAATTGGTATTATACTAAAATAGCAGTATAGACAGTAATTTTGTGAGGTAATGTTAAAAAAATTCTTGTAAATTCTATTAATCTTATTATTATTTGTGTTTTTTAACAACCAGTATTTATATTTTGCTTTAAATCTTCTCCCTTCTACAGGATTAATCCCTTTTTCGTCCTTAAATTGTTCTTGCTTCAACTTAGTGTCTAATATAATAAAGATTTTCCTTGCTTTAATTTGCAGATAAAGAAGTAAAAAGCCAAAAAAACACATATACAAACCTAGATATAAATATAATGGAAATCCAAGCATTCTTTGATTGCTTTCAAGAAAAAATATTATGAGGAAAAATATACAGAAATACGAGAAGATTCTTTTTAATTCAAATTTCAAAAATAAACTCAAATACGACTTTACCATTTTTATATTAGAAGTTCAAGAAATTTGCTGTACTAAAGTAAAAAAAAAAATGTATAAATTTAAGAATTATGGTTTTGATTTTTTGAAGAATTAATGTATTACGACGCTACCTTTGTTCCACACCATTTACAGAATTTATCGTCAATTAAGAGTTTACTACCACAGAAAGAACACGATTTTGCTTTAGCAGGAGTAACCAATGCTGGGGTTCCCGTAATTCTACCCTCAACTTTGCCTCCACAATTTGGACAAAAATTGGCATCCGCTCGAATTGAAGAGTTGCATCTTATACAAGTAGAAGTTGTTTTCTTTGGCTTTTTTTCAGGAGTTTTGGAAGGAACTGTTTTAGATGACGGTTTTGGTTTTAACTTCTTTTGACCTCTTCTGGCTAAAAGTGCAGCAACGATTATGATACCTACTACAACTATTATAGTTATCAAGATAGGCTGAAAATCAATCCACCTATCAACTGAGGTAATTCCAGTATCGTACGTCACATCAAAAGTAATTGTTGTACTTTCTTCGGGAGAAAGCATTGGATCAAAGTAAACAAAAAAATACCAATTCCCATCGTTTGGGACTGTAAAAGTATCTTGAACAACAGTATCAACTCCTTCAACATAAAAATCTGCTGCTGATAGGTCAATTACATCAATGGCGGAGTAATTGATTGAAATGTTTACCGTAACTGTGGATAATCCATCATTATACCAGACGAGATAATAATCTCTTGCAGATAGAACATTATATACACCGCTAGCTTGTGTCACATTAGATTCATCTACATAAAATGAGGGGCTACCTCCCAGATTCCAATCGTAAAGAGCCTGTCCGTTTGCAATGAAGAAATCAATTTGGCTAGATGCATTAAAATTATAATTAATTGAAGATCCGGGTTTTAAGTAATATTGTATATATTCATACCAGTCACTTATAAGAACAAGTTGATCGGTGTCATTACCAAGTCTTGTAGTAGTGGGTAAATTCTCAAATGGTTGATCCCAGATCGCGAAACTGATATAACTTGATAAAGAATCAACTTTATAGGAAATTTTATTATTTGCTTTGATGTTTTCATATTCATACCAGTATTCGTTGAAATATAAGGTTTCTGTAGAACGATAATTTACAGTGCCGTCCGTATTCGCACTACTAAAGGGAAACCAAAAAGCAACTCCGACAAGTGGTAATAGGATTAGTCCTAAAACTATAGCAATTGTTATACCTCCTCCAACATAGACTGGAGAATAATACCACGGTCTATACCATCGTCCAGCCCACCACGGATTATACCACCAGCGCCAATACCAAGGCCGGTAACCATACCAATAGTATCTTCTATGAGGTCTATAATATGAATGACGATAAGGGCCCCTTGGTGCTCTTGAAGTTACTCTACTAGCACCAGTTCTTCCAAAGGGAGCTCCACCCGATCTAGATCCCCCCATACGAAATCCCGCAGAACCGCCACGAAATCCACCACCTCGAAATCCTCCACCACCAAATCCACCGCCTCGAAACCCGCCACCGCGAGCTCCACCACCACGTGGCACTTTTAACCCAGCACCTCACCGGAAACTTCCTTTTGTTTAAAAAAATAATCTCGATAAATAGCAGCTAATATTAGAAGCATAGAAATAATCGATAGTGTTAAGCCCAAGCCGTCGATGGTGACAGGAGGAGATGGTACTGCTATTGCGAAAGCGATGCCTAAAAGTATCCATTGAATGACCAAAAATACAACAAATAAAATAGGGATTATAAATCGTACGGTAAATCCAGTTTGAATGTTTCGAATATCAGAATAACTAGTAAATATAATTGAAACTAATCCAAGTATTCCAAAAACAAGTATTAACAAGCTAATAATTACTATGACTAGCCAAATACCTCCATTAAGGCCAATAAGATTCATGAATGACACAAAAAAATCATTACCTCTCGCCTCGAAGAAACTAAATAGTACACTTCCTCCTCTTATCTCAGCAGTTCCGAACAAGCTTAGTAGATCAACTTGATTTCCTGAAAAAAAACCGTATATTCCAACAAGGGGGAGAATTACGCCTAGAACAAATGCAAGTATAGAACAGACGCTAGCAAACCAAAATTCCACATTTCTAGTGTTTGAGACAGGTATTAAGCCGATTTCATCAATATCTTCGTCAGGGATATAACTCCAGCAATCGTGTATAGTACTTACTCCTTGAAGTTTTCCATCTTCAACCACTGGAACTACATTCACCTGTAAATCACGCATTCGTGTGAATGCTTCTGTGACCGGGCTTTCAAGCGATACGGGTTCAATTTTATACATAGTAGAAATCACTTTTTCTATTTTGGAATCTCTTCCTTCCGCTACGACATTTTGAACAATATCAATATCAGCAATAACTCCGAGAACTTTTTCACCCTCAATCACAACTAAATCAGGTACACCTAATTCTTTCATTTTTTTAGCTGCATCTTGAATAGTTGCAGTAGATTCTATCACACCGTATTCATCGTCGATGACTAAGTCTTTTACAAAATATTCTTTTCTTGACAAACCTATATTCATCACTTTTTTTAATAGATTAGATATTTATTAAACAGACAAAACGAACTATTAAAATTAACTATAGTCCAATATTTATGGATTGTTTGTTGCAGATTTTAAATCCTAGATGGAGCATATAAAAAAAATAATTTATCTAAAAAAGAATAAAAAATAAAAAAAGGATTAATAGTATTCTGTTTCTACCATAGTAGTAGAGTTAACTAATTCTTGAGCTGCCTTCGTGGCTCTCATTACCTTAGCCATGTTTCCAACTAATTTAAATTTTCCCGCCATTAAACCTTGAATAGGATCAAGCTCTTTTCCCAATACTTTCACCCAGTTATCATAAGGACCAGAAAATATAAATTCAGCTCCGACCTTTTCTCCCTCTTTTAACGGTCGGGGTGGTGAATTAGGAGGTAGGATTTCGAATTCTTCATCATCAGCTAATGTTTTTGCCCCTGTACAATCTCCTTTTAATAAACCAACAAACATGTTTATTTTCTTATCTAAAGCCCCACTGGGCTCAATAACGAAAACAAAATCGCCTTCCCACCATGAAGCTGCTTGTTTATAGTTAGGATTGTCATTTATAGCTTTCATGTACGCTTTAGCCCAATCGTCACTTCCAAATTTTGGCATATTGATCACTTTTATGTTATTATTATTTGTTTCGAAATTACATAATTACTATAATTATGATAAGTAAGTGTAATAAATAAAGGATTATAAATAATTTGATGAATGAAATATGAAAAAAAGTAGATGAAAAACAGTTATACTCCAATACCAATCGTATTACCTATTCCGGCAACAATAACTTTTGCTCCCTTCTCAGTTCGCTTCCTAATCCCCATCTTTATTTTTTCAATGATAGAATGCACACTTTTGGTAATTGGGCGCGACATGGTTGTGATTGCGTTCTCTAAAGATTGTCTACAAATAATAGCATCAACTGGAATTTTTTTCTCAGTTGTAGAATCCTCAATTTTAGTTTTCTCTACACCAATCCCTCCAATTGCCGCACCAACTCCGATAGCTATAGAACCTGTTTTGTCCCCTGAAAATTTTAAACCTGCATCGATCATGATAATCCGGGAGATAGCCTCTCCATGTTCCTCAACTAATTTTTTTATTGCTGTTCCTGGTTTTCCTACCGTTCCTCCAGGTCCCTGTGCTCGAATTACATAAACAGTTCTATCTTCGAACGCTACTTCTTGAACTATTGTATCTTTTGCGATTTTTTTAGCTTCTATATCATCAGAATTGGTAACATCCCTCACAAAACTACCCGCAACTAACGGTCCAAGTGCATCTCCGATTGGGCTTCCTTCTGCAAAAGCTTTTGTAGCGTGATAATAAGATTTACCCATAGCAAGAATCATAGTCATTTGCATAGAAATTTGCATCAGAATAATGTAGGATTTCGATTTCTTACCTAGAATTAGGAAATGCTTTACAAGTCTATAAACATAATCTACAGCCATAGCAGCTTCAACAATATTTTCTAAATTCTGTGTTTCATGAGCCTCAGGGTCGGCGTTCGGGGCTAAAATCATTATTTCTTCTTTAAATCTATCGTCTCTTACATCAATGATATGATCGAGTTTTGGAATTATACCATAAGGATCAAGATCAACAGGAGTTATCGCAATAAAAGTTAAGAAATTCTCTATTTTTAGCATTAAGTCTTTCTCAGTTTCATTTTTTTCAGCGTATTTTTTGAAATTGGAGACTAAAATCTGTTTACACTCGTCATTCCATTTTTTAAGTTTTTCTAATCCGGATTCGATCTCTTTTGCTGACCTCCACGCTTGAAGTTTAGTTCCATAGAACATGGAAACAAAGATTAAAGCAAACCACAGTAAATTAAAAATTAAACCGAGAGGGTCGGTTTCCGTTTGGCCTAATTGCATTAATTGTATTATCATTTATACCCTTTCTTAGTTTTAAATAACAAATATAATTAAAAGATTAAATCTATTAAGTTTTCATAATAACAAAATTTATTTAATCTTATATTCTTTTCTATTATAGAGTATAGTTTACAAGATATCAATAAGAAAACTTAAGGATATTCATGATCGACGAAGAAGACGATGAGGAAATTTTAAAAAAGAAGCGCTCTCTGAAAAAAATTCTGAAAAACCTTGTATTTTTTGGATTTATAGTTATCGGAGTTCTGTTTATGTACATAGGGGGACCAGATCAAACGCTTAACCTAGTTATAGGTTTTACTTTTATTTGTTTAGGGACTACAGTAATTCAAATGAAAAAAAGTCCAAGTGATCCAATTAGACAGACTTTAACAATATTAAAGTGCAAAGTTTGTGGAGCTATTAAAGTAAGAAATTACGAAAGCGGAGATTTTGTATTTAAATCAGCCGGAGTTTGCGACAAGTGCAATGAATCTATGGAAATAAACCAGATTTATAGTGTTAAATTAAAGAAATCTAAAGATAAGGAAAAAAAATTAGAAAAAGACAAAGAAAAATTAAAGCAGACTATTGAGATTTAAATTTCGTAATAGTTAGGTGCTTCCCTAATTTTAAATAAAATCGGAATGGGCGGAACATTTGATCATCTCCATGATGGGCATAAGTTTTTATTAAGGACAGCTTTAAACATATCGCATTTTATTGAGATCGGGTTAACATCCCAAGAATTGCTGAAAAATAAAAAAGCTTCTTCAAAGTTAGAAGATTATAATACAAGAGAGGCAAATTTAAGAAGTTTTATCAATTCTTTTACTGACTTAAATAGAGTCAACATAGTTGAAATCAAAAATTGGGACGACATGGCTACATATTCTCAAGATCCTGATTACGAGGGATTAATTTTAAGTCAAGAAACATATTCTAATGCCGTTAAATTGAACGAACTTAGAGAAGAGAAGGGACTGAATCCGATTGTTTTAATTGTAGTCCCTCTTTTAAAGGACAAAAATAACAAGAAAATTAGTTCCACGGCTATTCGCGAAAAATTAGAGTAGGAAAATTTTTTAGTGAATATTACTATTATACTATATTAATTAATGATTACTTGAGAAGAGTAAATTTTGAAGGTTTACAGAGATTTCTTATCTGTTACAGATAATTTCTATCAAGTATCATTTATCTTCAGATTCTTTATTCTGCCAAGGGATTAATAAAATAATCTTAGATTTTTTCCCTTGGCTGCGGTTATTTCGTTCAATTATTCTTTTTTAAACAATTAAATGGTTTGTTTAATTGCTAAATATTGTTCTAATTCATGAAAGAGCAAGTTAAAACGATATACTCCACGAAAGATTTAAAAAGGTTAGAGATTTAGAAAAAATATAACGAAAAGTAAATTAATTTTGATTTTTAGATATGACGATCAAATTAAAAAAACAAGTAATCGAAATTCTCAAAGTACTTAAGAAAAAAAAAACTGAACAAGTAGCATCAACATTAGCAAAAGAATTGAATATAGATTATATTGTCCTCATGGCAGCTATTAATGATCTCATTGATCATGACTTAGGGGGTTTCAGGGAAGAAGAAATCAATCAAATTTCATTAAACGATGAAGGACGAAATTATTTAGAAAATGGATTACCGGAAAATCAATTACTAAAAATTATGAGGGAATCGGATGTTAAAGAGATTAGTATGGAAGAATTGCTTGTTAAGTCTAAGATAGATGAGCAAATTTTTTATATCGGGCTTTCAAATATGAGAAAAAATGGTTGGATTGCTCAAAGTAAAGCTACGGGAGATAATAAGATTTTTCTAGTTGCTGAAGAATTCCTAGAATCAGATGTAGAAAAATTCATGAAGACATTTAAAACACTTCCCACCCGCGATTATTCAAAATTATCAAAAAATGAATTAATACAATTTGACCTTTTGAATAGAAGGAAATTATTTGCAAAAGAAAAAAAAACACAACGCTATGTTTTTCTCACAAATAAGGGAAAATCGATTAAACTGTCTGAAGTTTCGGAATTAAAACATATTAGTAAAATAACATCTGAAATGCTTAGCTCAGGTACTTGGAAGAATTATGATATAAAACCATTTGATGTAACCAAACCAGGTCCCTCTTTAAAAGCAGGGAAAATACACCCTTTAATCAGTCTCATTAACGAAATTAGAGAAGTTTTTATATCAATGGGATTTACGGAAATAAGAGGTCCTATCGTAGAAAGTGCTTTTTTTAACTTTGACGCGCTGTTCCAACCACAGGATCATCCCGCTCGTGAATTACAAGATACATTCTATCTAAATAATCCCAAATTTGCGAAGTTGCCAGAAAAAGATAGGGTATTAGCTGTTAAGGCTACTCATGAAAACGGGGGAGATTCTAACTCACTTGGCTGGAGATATCAGTGGGACGAAAGTATTGCTAAACAAACAGTATTAAGAACTCATACAACTTCCACAACTATGAGACGCCTAGCTCAATTTTATAGAAATAAAGATAAAACTCCTGTAAAAGTGTTTTGTATTGATAGAGTATTTAGAAATGAGAAATTAGATAAATCTCATTTAGCGGAGTTTACTCAAATAGAAGGCATTGTTATCGATGAAAATGTTAATTTGAGTGATTTAATTGGTTTGTTATCAGAATTTTACAAGAAAATGGGATTTGAAAAAATAATCACACGACCTGGTTTTTTCCCATATACCGAACCAAGCATGGAAGTTTCTGTATATTATGACAAATTAGGAGAGTGGTTAGAAATGGGTGGTTCCGGAATCTTCAGACCAGAAGTAACATATCCTTGGGGCAT
>JAEOTS010000159.1 GCA_016839745.1 Promethearchaeota archaeon | reverse complement strand
GAAATATTAAAAAAGATATCGTTAATTTCTAAAAGGGATAATACTTATTTAATTAATCACTTTAAGAAAAAATTATTAATTGTCATTTATATTTAGGATATTAATTTAAATATTAATATGAAAAAATTGGAGACCATAGGAGTTCTTTGAAAATTAAGACAAATATTTTACTAGTCGGAGGAGGTATCTCCGGATTATCATTGGCAATAAAACTAGCAAAAATAATACCAGATCAAGAAATAGTTTTAATTACTAAGGAGAGCCTCAAAGAATCTAATACATTTCATGCTCAAGGAGGTATTGTCAAAAAATGGATGTTTATAAAAGAATAAAAGAATTAAAACTTATACCTGTTGCAGTTATAAATAGCGTGGATGATGCAGTTCCTTTAGGGAAAGCACTAATTGAAGCAGGACTTCCTATCATTGAAGTAACATTTAGAACTGAAGCTACGACAGAATCTATTAAGAGATTAACTATTGAATTACCAGATATATTAGTAGGAGCGGGTACAGTTCTAAAAGTTGATCAAGTGAAGGATGCTATAAAGACAGGAGCAAAATTTATTGTTACACCAGGATTTAATCCGAAAATTGTTGATTATTGTATAATTAACAAAATTCCTATTATTCCCGGCGTTAATACACCTACAATAGTGGAATGGGCGCTTGATAAAGGTTTAAAAATCGTTAAATTTTTCCCAGCTAATCTTTCTGGAGGAACTATGATGCTTAAAAGTTTGGCAGGACCATATCCAGAAATGAGATTTGTACCAACTGGTGGAATAAATATTGATTCTTTAATTGATTATTTGAAACTAAGTAATGTTCTTGCGTGTGGAGGAAGTTGGATAGTAAAAAAAGATTTGATTTCTACTGGACAATTTGAGGAGATTAAAAAATTAACCAAAACGGCAATCTCATTAATTCATTCAGAAATTGGATAAGGATACCATCGCCAAAAATTATCTTCACAGGGCTTTAGACATTCGTAAATTTAATTCTTTTGAGGTGAAAATAGATGATAACTGCAAAAGAATTAAAACAAGCATTAGGAAAATGGGCAAAAAAGTTGGATGATCCAGAAATCACTGAGGAATATTATGATTATATTTAAGAATTAAATTTTTATTATGAAATCTGTTTATATCGGATCATTTATTAGATAAGAAATATATAAAATTTTAACATTTTATAAAAAAGGGAGCTAGATTGAGAGTTAAAGATAAAATTGTTGTATTAACTGGAGCTGCTTCCGGAATTGGAAGATCTACCGCAATCTTATTTGCGAAAGAAGGTGCAATTCAAATCCTCTCAGATATAAGTGAAGAAGGCTTAAAAGAAACTCTTGAATTGATTGAAGATAGAAAAGATAAAACCACTATCATGAAAGTAGATGTAAGGAATCCAGACGAAGTTAAGAATATGATCGATTCAACTATTGAAAAATATGGAAGAATTGATGTTTTAATTGTAAATGCGGGAGTGGTACGAGTTGGACCAATAGAAACTTTTCCAGATGAAGATTATGATTTATTGATTAACGTTAATCTAAAAGGAACTCATTATACATGTAAATATGCTGTACCATATTTTAAAAAGCAAAAATCAGGGTCTATAATTACATTAGCTTCTGTAGCTGCTCATATTGGTCAAGTTGCCCATGCTAATTATTGTTCCACAAAAGCAGGTGTGCTAGGTTATACAAGAGCCTTAGCGTTAGATTTGGCACCTTATAATGTTCGGGTGAATAGTGTAAGTCCTGGTGCTACAGACACACCAATGCTACAAGGTGATGTTGCGAAACAAGCGAGAGATAGAGGGGTAACATATGAAGAAGTTAAAAAAGAATTTGAACAAGAAGGTGTAATGGGACGTTGGGCAACACCAGAAGAAATAGCTACGGGAATACTCTATTTAGCGACGGATGAATCTTCCTACATAACGGGTGCAGATCTAAGAATTGATGGTGGCTGGACAACTCAATAATAATCTTTTTTTATTTTTTATTCGATAGCCTTTTTAATTGCTGCACTTGCAAGTAATCTAGCAAAATCTAAAATAGGTAATGAACAATCATTCGGATCTATGAGTAAAGGAATTTCCGTACAACCAAGAACAATAGCATTACAACCATTCTTTTCTAACTTTTGTATAACTTTGTTATAAACTCACCGAGATTCTTCTGAAAAGATACTATTAACTCTTCAAATATTATTCTATCATTATCTATGGGTGCCTGTATTTAAACAACTTTTCCTAAGCTTCTGCACTGCAAGCAACAATCCCTATATGTTTAACCATATTTATCACTCCAGATTTCAAAATAATTTTACTTATTTAATTATTACATTGTCATACCTCCATCAACTAAGAGGCTTACACCGGTACAGAATTCATTCACAGTAAGAAATAGTACTCCTTCTGCTATTTCTTCAGGTGTTCCAAGCCTTCCTAATCTCTGGCGACTGATATACTGTTGCCTTACTTTTTCAAAATTTCCTCCCCTACTTTTAATCCTTTCTGTCAATGATAGTGTATCTGTAGTTCCAGGACATATTGCATTTACTCTGATTTTATCTTCAAGATAATCTGCAGCCATAGCTCTAGTCATTGATAGAACTGCTCCTTTTGACGCTGTGTATGCAGCTCTATCTTTTACACCTTTAAATGCAACTGAAGAAGAATTATTTATAATTACACCTCGCGTTTTTCGTAAATAGGGAATCGCGTATTTCGTTACCAAGTATATACCACGTACATTGACAGCCATAGTTCTATCCCAGTCTTCTGTAGACATTGTATCGATTGCTCCACCAAGTACAATTCCTGCATTATTAAACAAAATATCAATTTTGCCATAAAATTCTATGGTTTTTTCAATTATACGATTCGCTTCCTCTTCCACAGAAATATCTGCTTGAACAAATATTGCATCTTCTCCGGAGGATTTAATTTTTCCTACGACATTCTTAGCTGACTCGGTTAATGAATTACAACAAATTTTTGCACCTTCTTTCGCAAAAAGAAGAGCAGTTGCTTCACCAATACCTGCTCCAGCTCCCGTTATTATAGCAACCTTCCCTTTTAGTTTCATTTTTTTTTATCATTGTTAGATTAAATTTAGAATAGATGTGGATAAAAATTATAAAAGTTAAATATAATTTGATTTTTATTTCATAAAACTTTAATGAAAAGAGAGTAATTTACTGATAAGAACTCTTAAATAGAATTAATACTAATTTGATTCAAATGACATTGAGAATTTATAATGAGCGGTTTGTTGATGAAAAAGGTCGAACAGTACTACTTAGAGGTGTAAATTTGGGAGGAAGCTCAAAAATCCCTTATTCTCCCAATGGGGCAACACACATAAAAACTGATTTTAGTGATCACAAAAATGTTTCTTTTGTTGGTCGTCCATTCCCTTTAAAAGATGCAGATAAACATTTTTCACGATTAAAACACTGGGGCTTTAATTGTCTAAGATTTTTAGTTACATGGGAAGCAATTGAACATAGTGGACCAAAAAAATATGATAAAGAATATCTTGATTATTTAGAAGAAATTTTAAAGATTGCTGGAGAATATAGCTTTTACATATTTATAGATCCTCATCAAGATGTTTGGAGTAGGATGACAGGAGGAGATGGAGCCCCTGGTTGGACATTTGAAAAAGTTGGTTTAGATTATACTAAATTTGAAAGCTCAGAGGCAGCATTTGTAATGCAACACAGATATGACCCTGATGACCTTACAAAATATCTTCCAATGCATTGGATGGGGAATACTTATAGATTTGCGAATGGAATGATGTGGACTTTATTCTTTGGGGGAAAACAATTTGCTCCTTCATGTATGGTTGATGGAATTAACGCTCAGGATTACTTACAAAACCATTTTATTGATACAATAAAGCAAATAGCCATAAGGATAAAAGATAATCCATATATATTAGGATTTGATATATTAAATGAACCACCCGAAGGTTGGATTGGCAGATTTGTAGATGGAAGTGAATGGGAAGGAAAATCTGAAGTAATAGGCTATGTCTTTACACCAATAGATGCTATGCTTACTGGAGCAGGATATAATAGAACTATTGGATATCAAGAAGTTAAGAGATTTGGTATTAAAGAAACTAGAAAAGAAGAGCTAAATCAGATGAAAATATCATGTTGGTTAGAAGGATTTGAAGATATCTGGAAAAAAGAAGGTGTATGGGGATTAGATAAGGACGGAAATCCAAAAATTTTGAAAAACGACTATTTCATTTATAAAAATGGAGAAAAAATTGATTTTTATAGAGATTATTTGTCTCCTTTCCTAAAAAGCTATACTGAAGCTATCCGAAGTGAATTTTCAAAAGCAATAATATTTTTTACAGGACCTATGGAAAGGGTGATGAAAGGAGAGTTATTTGAATTAGAAATACCGCCTAATAGCGCACATGCTGCCCACTGGTACGATGTAGCTACGACTGGTACGAAAAGAGCAATGCTTAAAGCTAATTATAATCTTATTACAGGAAATCCAGTTATTGGTAAAAAAAATGTACAACAAATGTTTATCTCACAATTATTAAATATTAAAGATTACTCTACTTCTTTTTTTGGAGGAATTCCAACAATAATCGGAGAATTTGGACTGCCTTATGATTTAAATAAAAAAGAAGCTTATGAGAAGTTAAAAACTGAACCAGATGAAGCTTGGAAAACACATACAAAAGCACTAAACAATTATTATAATGCATTAGATGCTAATTTATTACATGCATTACAATGGAATTATACTGCAGATAATATTAACGAATGGGGAGATTTGTGGAATTTGGAAGATTTATCAATTTTTAGTAAAGATCAACAAGTTGATCCAGATGATATAAATAGTGGTGGAAGAGCAATTAAGGGCTTCTGCCGCCCACATTTCATTCGATGTACAGGGATCCCATTAAAAATGGAATTTGATATAAAGGAGGGATGCTTTTATTTTAAGTTTGATGGCGATACTTCTATAAAAGCTTCAACAATTCTTTTTGTTCCAAGAATTCAATATCCAAACGGTTATGATATAAGTATTTCTGAGGGTGAAATAGAAAAAGATAAAGAAAATCAATTAGTATCTATAACTATTAAAGAAGATGGAATCCATACAGTAAAAATTACACAAATTTAAATTTATTTTAAACAATTAACATATTCTTTAACTACTTAGTCAATTATAGGAATAGAATTATATTATTAAAAAGAAAAAAAGATTCTATTATTATTTTTTAATCCCAATTTAGATTTTCATAATTTTTTTGTGTTACTTCTCCAAGTCCTTCTAATATGCTTCTTGTACCTTCTTTTTTATAAATTTCCATTAATTCATCCATCGAAGTCATTCTTCCGTTTTTGGCAGATAGATATGCTAAGAGAACCACTGCAACACCTTGCCTTGCCTCTTCTGGTGTAAATTCTGGTTTCTTATCTTCTAAAATACATTCAGCAAAATATGCATCTTCATGACCCATAGAAATTTTATAATAGTCAGGAAATGGTCCATGTTCAATTTTCGGACTATAAAACTCTCCCTTAACCTCAGCCTCAGGATGTGACGAAAATAGTTTAACTGGTCTTTCCCAATCATGATCTTCAAAAATAGTACCCTTAGTTCCATGCAATTCTGTTTTATTCGTAAGCGGATGCACTGTACTAGAGGAAATATCAACAGTCACAGTAGCTCCACATTTATAGCGCAATAGAATTATGGCAGTATCTTCTCCTTTATTGGGGGGAGATTTCAAAGTTTTACTTAACCAACATTGAGCTGAATCTACCTCACCAAGAAACCAATTCAGCATAGTAAATTTGTGAACTCCTTGATCTGAAACTACACCACCACCTCCTTTAGAATAAGTGAAACTCCAATCATTAATGTCAAAAAATTGTGAACTAGCATAGGCACCTTCGTAAGTTCGCCCAAGAAATACATCTCCTATGAATCCACGCTCTAAGGCATCTTTTATAAATTGATGAGCCGGTAGGAATCGATGATTCTCCGCAATCATAAATTTTATACCAGCTTTTTTTGTTGCTGCGATCATCTCATCACATTCCTCAAGCGTGGTCGCCATAGGTTTTTCACAGATAACATGTTTTCCAGCCTCAGCTACAGCAATAACTATATCACTGTGTAGATAGTGTGGTACTAAAACCATAACAGCATCAATATCACTTTTTAAAAAATCATCTAACTTCGAAAAAGGTTCTAACTTTGAATATTTAGCAGCTTTAGCTAATTTCTTCTCGTTAATGTCGTATCCCGAAATAAATTTGACTTGTGGATTATTTTTGGTGCCTAACTTATGATAGCGCCAAACAGCAGAACCCGCTCCTATTATTCCAAACTTTACAAAATCACTCATTTAATTATACTCCAATAATTTTATTAATTAATATAGGTTATGGCTTTAAGGTTTTCTTTTCATTTAACAAAAATATTCTTATCTAAACTTGAGAGCCTCTCACACCCATTATTAGTTATTCTATAACAATCTTCAATGCCTACTAATCCTTGATTTTTAAAATTCTGCCAGACCTCAATATCAAGAACCATGTTCTCTTCAAAAGGCCTATCTAACTTTTTCATTGGGCTAAATAAATGAGTTTCCTCACATTCTAGCCCGATGCTATGACCCGTTACAAAGGCTCTCCCCTTCTTTGTTAAAGATTTATGAAATTTAATAGCATTATTATACAATTCTTTCATATTTAAATCAGGGTGAATATTCTCTTCACAGAATTCTTGAACTTTTATCAATCTATTCATAACTTCCTCAGCTCCTTCAGGTATCTGTCCTATCACTAACTCTCGACTAATATCTGAGACATATCCTTTCCAAATAGTTCCAATGTCAAATCTATTAAGATCTCCTGCTTTCAGAATAGTTCCTACTCCTGGTGCTTCAGGATCGGATGGTCCCAAATTCATTGTTAAATGATCCCATCCTTCTGCACCTTCATTAACGATTGTTCTCCGAGCGATTTGTAATAATTCTAAATCAGTAATTCCTTCATAAGATGCTTCAATCATCTTCATTATAGCTTTTTCAGAAATTTCTGTTGATTTTTTTATTCGTTTTACCTCCTCTTCAGATTTAATTAAACGCATATCTAAAAAAGCTTGATCGCCATTGATAAATGTAGCACTTGGAAATCTAATCCTTAGATATTCAGATTGATAAGAAGGCATAAGAGACTCATATCCTATCTTTCTATTTGATAAACCCCATTCTTCAATCTTATCAGATACTGATACCATAGCACCTTTAGGAGATACTATTCCATGAATATCACTTACCCATGAAAATTTATCTACGCTACGAAAAGTAATCCACGTTATCAGACTTTCCTCACCGTCTCTCCGTACTAAAGACAAACTAGGGTATTGATTATATAAAACATATAAAATAGGATTTGGAGCTACATGTAATGTTGGTAAACCAGTTAAGTAAAAAACATTTACGGGAGTAGATGCAATTAGCACATCTATATCGTGCTTTTCTAAAACATTGCGTGTTCTTTCTTTATTAAAACCAATTGGTTCCATTTCTCATCATACCAGAATAAATTTTTTTTATATTTTTTCTTATAAAAATACTTATTTTCAATATTCCTAAATTTTTGATTTTTAAATTAATTCATATTATCTCTTTCAAATCTTCTTATTTTCCCAAACAAAAAAAACAGTATTTGAAAAAAATCCTTAATAAACTTCGCTATTCAATATCCATGAAGACTTCTAATTTCTGTAATGAGTTCATATCGCCCTTAGTTTTAAGTTCTCCTTCCATAAACGCTTCCATTGGATCAACTTCACCGGTAGCAATTCCTACAAAAAGAGCAGAATTAATTTCTAAACCCATTTCAGCATTTTCATCAAAACCTTCCTCTAATCTTGCTGTTTTATTTTCAAAAATCATTTTTATTTTATAATTTAAGTCTGAAAATTCAAATTGCATGGTTTTATTAAATCCTTCAAATTCATCCGCAATCTCAGGATCGTCTAAAACTTTTACCCATTTATTTAAGGCTTCTTTAATTTCTTCAGGAGTCGCCAATAAAATACACCTCTTTTCTTTTAGTTGTTAAATTATCAAATTAATAATTTAATTCTTTGTTATATATTGAGGTTATTTTGCTTTTGTTCTATATATAGTTTTATTATACTTAATTTCACTAAAAACATTATTAATATTTTTCCTAAATAATTAGATTTTTCCTTTTTTTTTAAGCTGTTCTAACACATCTTGTGGGTATTTAGCTTTAAACCAAGGCATGCTCGAATACCAATGGCTTAACATTTTAACGATCAATGATGGTTTATTCTTATTTTCATTATTTTTATGAAAATAAACTCTTCGATATTTCTCGGCATATTTCCAACCTCTTAATTTTCTTCCTGCTAATCGTGTTTTTGGTTTATAAGTCCATTTTACGTAATTAATAAGCCAAAATTGTGTTTTATGGCAAGCTAGTAGTTGATCGATTAAATTAAAACCTTCTTTCTTAAAACCGAAGAAAAAATTTGGGCTTAAAGTTGAGTAAAAATAAAGTGTTGGAGCAAAGTTGATTAATTTGTTGTGAATACAGTAATATATTGCCCTACCTGTATTTACATGATCCATGTGGTAATAAGACGTATAAATTGCTTCTGGTGCGAAAATTACATCAGGTTTTTCCTTCTTCAAATATTCAGCAATCTCTTCTACAAAATCTCTGGTAAATTCTATTAAACCATCAACATATCCAAAAAAGTGTATATTTTCTGGAGGTATTCCGTGAATGCTTTGAGCATTGTACAATTCTCGTGTTCTGACTTTTGCAAGCAAATCACCTTTAAATTTATCATATTGAGCACTAGGAAGGCCATATTCACCTTTAGTGATTGAAGCGATCTTAATAATATGGTTATTTTTACTTTTTATTGCAAGGTAATGGATAAGATGCCCACAGTTTATTTCTAAGTCGTCCGGATGTGGTTGGAAGAATATTATTTTTGCCACTTTTATGACCTTACTTTATAGCTTCTAATTGTGCTTGCCTTTTTGCTAGCAGAAACGAGCTTAATAGGATTAAAGAAACCCCAAAAATCACATAAATGATAGGAAAGATTGTAGGAGGCGTTAGCGTAAAAACAAAAAAGTATGCTATTATTGGTGTAACTTGTATAGGTACTTGTTGAATAGGAATCATTCGACTAGCGTTGGCTACTCGAAATGATTGTGAAATTTTCATTATCCCTAGGATACTTGCTACAATTAAAATAACTGCACAAGCTAGAAATAAGAAAAATTCGCTTAAAGTAGCATTTCCTCCAAAAACATGAGCAATTACCGCCATTAGAGGTGCGATCCAAAAATTAGTTAAGGAAAATTGGAATCCTGAGGATATTGCTAATAATATTCCTTTTAATTTTTCAACTTTTCTCTGTAAAATCTCACATACCAAGGAACCTAAAAATAAAACAATCGTAAAGATTGTCATGTTTAGAACAAGATCAATAGCTAAAATGTTTATGCCAGCAATATCTATACTTAGTTCAGAAAGACCTAATAAAAAGATCGCTATAATCATTAAAATAATTCCGATCATTTCTTCCTTTTTTAAAGTTTCACCCACAATTTTAACAGATCCTATAGCGAGAAAAATTAAACCGAATGCCATCAAGCCTGGAATTAAGGCAGGACCAATATAAATTTGAGCAATCATGAAAAAAACTGAACCTATTGCTAGCTCCATTAATAACCCTGTGATCCAAAGGGGCTTTTTCACTAAACTTCTAAAGAATTTTGCTTCAGGGGATACTTCATTAACTACCTTTTTTTGTAACACTAAACCTATATTATTTATACTTCCAGATAAGATAGCTAAGAAAACACCTAATAAATAAAATGAACCATTCATTTTTTCCAAACACTTCTTTTAGTTTTTGTTTAAAATAAGATGAAGATAAGATAATAATACCTTTGCGTTAAGTGTTTATAAAGCTTTTTTGCCTTTTTCCATTTTTAATAAATAGTAGAGTAGTAGATTCCCCTAGTCCTGCTCCTTTTATTATGGCTAATTCATCTTTTAATTTCAAATTCCTATTTTTTTAAAGTTTATTATAAGTTAGAATAAAGAAATCATTTCAGACCTAATATTTTACGAGCTTCAGATGGATCTGCTGTTTCACGACCTAGATATTTACTAATACTCACATAATTCTTAACAATTTCGGCATTATTTTTTGCTGTTACTCCTTTTCTTATAAAAGGATAATCTTCAGTACCAATTCTTATGTTTCCACCATGCGTAAGAACAAAGACTAAAAGTTTCATTTGATCCTCACCCATTACACTTACTGTATGGACAGAATTAGGTGGTATATATCTCTTTCTATGCATATATTCTTCGAAATTAGCAGGACTCCATGTTCCACCAGGCCAATTAAAAAATAATGTTAAGATATGAGGTTTTGCCCATTCTAATAATCCTTTTTCTATTAAATAATTTAAATTCCAATAGGAACCATGTTGCCAAACTTCCCATTCTGGTCGGATATTAGCTGCTTTACATTTTACACAATATTCTTCTAATTCCTCTAAAGGATGTAAAACATCTACAGTTACTTGAGTAAAATGTTCAGCATGGTGATTTAATATAACAGACATCATATCTGGTTTGGCATCAAAATCACCTTTTCTTTTAGGGATTGATTCACTCGACATACCAGCTTGGATAAGAACATCACAATTTTCCCGTATACGCCTCACAGTTTCAACTTCTTCTCCCCTTGGGAGATGAACATGGACAATCGCAGCACCAGCCTTATAACACGCCACTACATCATCGACTAATTGATCAATTGTCTGTGGCCAATTCTTAACTTCAGGATATATCCATGAATTTGCTGTAGTAGCAGTAATAATTAACTTTTGATTTTTATTCATTATCCTATTCATCCTCTTGGATTAATTATCTTGAAACACGTCCAGAGTTATCTCCATCCATTAACTTAAGAACTTCATCCACCGAAACTAAATTAAAATCGCCTAAGATCGTATGTTTTAGACAGGAAGCAGCAACAGCAAAGTTAAGTGCATTTTGAAGATCTTCTTTGTATGTGAGTAATCCATAAATTAAGCCTCCCATGAAAGAATCACCTCCACCTACTCTATCAACGATCGGTGTTATTTCATATTGAGGACCAATATACATTTTAATTCCATCGTAGAGAACTGCTGACCAAGTATTATTGCTAGCAGAAATTGACCCCCTTAGAGTTATTGCTACTTTTTTCAGATTAGGATATTGCTTTACAATTTCTTCAACTACAAATCTAAAATTTGCGGCATCTAACTTTCCCGTCGTCACATCTGTATCTGGAGCTTTGATACCTAAAACTTTCTCAGCATCCTCTTCATTTCCTATCGCTACATCACAAAACTTTACTAATTCGGGCATAATATCTTTAGGTTCTTTTCCATATTTCCAAAGTTTACTCCGGTAATTTAGATCACATGAAATTGTGATATCTTTTTCTTTTGCCACCTTTACAGCTTCACGACAGATATTTGCTAAATTTTGAGAAATTGCTGGTGTAATACCCGTCCAATGAAACCAGGTTACTCCTTTAAATATCTCGTGCCAATTAAAATCTTGAGAATTCGCTTCTGAAATGGCAGAATTAGCTCTATCATAAATGACTTTGCTTGGTCGAATAGAAGATCCCATTTCGAGATAATAAATTCCAATTCTATTCCCTCCTCTCACTATATTCTTCGTATTCACACCAAATTGTCTAAGGAATTGAATACAAGCATCACCGATTTCATTATTCGGCAATTTAGTTATATAATTAACAGGAATTCCATAATTAGCCAATGATACTGCAACATTAGCTTCACCTCCACCATATATTACATCAAAAGAACGAGTTTGGATAAATCGTTTAAAATTAGGGGGGGAAAGTCTAAGCATTATTTCTCCAAAAGTAACAACTTTTCCGCTCATTATGAATCTCTCTCTGAGCTTTTTAATCTTGAATTTATGGTTTTTTTTGTAATAATTAATTATTTGTGATGATATATTGAAATATTTAAGCTTTTTATTCCAAAAAAGCTAATTCTTTTTTAAAAAAAAAGTAAATCATCAATAAATTTGGATTGAGAATTTCAGGGAATAAATATTATGGAAAAAGAATTATCTGGAGATTATCATAATGCTATGATTAATTTTGAAGAAAGTTTAAATTTGTTTAACCAATTATAACAAGTGCAAAATGCTGAAATGGTTCAAGAGCATATTAATGAATTAAAAATTTATCATTTAGGAAAAAACTATTAATTGTCAATTATATTAAGGATATTAAAAATATATTTATAATAATAATTAGGAAATTTTGGAGCTCTTTGAAGATTAAAACTGATATTTTAATAATTGGAGGTGGAATCTCCGGATTATCATTGGCAATAAAGCTAGCGAAATTAATACCAGATCAAGAAATATTTTTAATTACTAAGGAGAGCCTCAAAGAATCTAATACATTTTATGCTCAAGGAGGTATTGCTTGTGTGTGGAATGGAAACGATAGTTTTGAAAACCATATTAAAGATACCTTAATTGCAGGAGATGGATTATGCAATGAAGTGGTTGTTAGAAAAATTATAACTCAAGCGCCAGAAAGGATAAAAGAGTTAATTGATCTAGGAGTTGAGTTTAACCGGGGTGAGAATGGTGAATACGATCTGGGAAAGGAAGGGGGTCATTCTGAAAGAAGAATCTTACACGTCAATGATTTAACAGGCCAGAATGTAGAAAAGCAACTGATTGAAGAAGTAAAAAGACACCATAATATTCAAATAAAGGAATATTGGTGTGCAATTAATTTGTTTTCAGCTAATTTTAGGTGTGATGGAGCTTATGTTCTAGATCAAGAAAATGAGGAGATACATAATATAGCAGCTAAAGTAACAGTTTTGGCGACGGGTGGAGCAGGGAAAATTTATCTTTATACAACAAATCCTGATGTGGCGTCAGGAGATGGGATTGCTATGGCTTACCGGGCAGGAGCTATAATTGCAAACATGGAGTTTTATCAATTTCATCCAACATGCTTATATCATCCATATGCAAAATCACTATTAATTACCGAAGCCATGAGAGGTGAGGGAGCTGTTCTTAAAGACATAAGCGGACATGAGTTTATGCAAGAATATCATCCCGCTAAAGAATTAGCTCCACGGGATATTGTATCTAGAGCAATTGATGCTGAACTTAAAAAATCAGGAGATGATTATGTTTATTTAGATATAGCTTCATATAGGAGTTCAGATTTTATTAGAAGTCACTTTCCAGGAGTATATGACGCCTGCCAAAATTTTAACATAGATATTACTCAAGAACCTATTCCTGTTGTTCCAGCAGCGCATTATTGTTGTGGGGGTGTATTAACGAAAATTGATGGATCTACCAAAGTGAAAAACCTGTATGTAATTGGAGAATCTACTTGTACAGGATTGCATGGTGCAAATCGATTAGCGAGTAACTCTTTACTAGAAGGTTTAGTTTGTGCCCATGAATGTGCAAATACTCTTGCAAATAAATTAGGAAATTTAAAGATAAAAGAATTTAAAG
>JAEOTS010000158.1 GCA_016839745.1 Promethearchaeota archaeon | reverse complement strand
ATCAATTCTTTGGTAGCCTTCATGACGACTTTAGCTAACTGTAAATATCCATCTTCCCCTAAAGCTTTCATTGAAGCCCACGCAGCAGCAATTGGGCCGCCAGGTCGAGTTCCTCTCATAGAAGGAGATATGTAAATACCTCCGGTCCAGTCTGTATAGACTGAGAATTGATGCTTCCATACTCTTTCCCTGCGATACATTATTGTAGAAGCACCTTTAGCACCGTACCCATATTTGTGGACATCGGCCGAAATAGAGGTCACTCCTGGTACTGAGAAATCAAAATCAGGGACTTTATTACCAAGTTTCTTCACAAATGGAAGCATAAAACCTCCAAGACACGCATCAACATGCATTCCAATTCCTCGTTCTTTTGCAATCTTCGCAAGTTCTATAATAGGATCAACTACACCTCTTGGGAAATCGCACGCAGAACCAACAATTAAAATAGTGTTCTCGGTTAGAGCATTTTCCATAGCCTTTACGTCTGCACGATGGGTTTCGGTATCTACTGGTACTTTAACTATCTTTACTCCAAAATAATCTGCTGCTTTGTCAAAGGATGGATGTGCTGAACTGGGTACAACCATCTCAGGTTCTTTAATATGTGGCAATTTTTCCCGAGCCCAGTCTCTATATGTTTTTACCGCCATCAAAAGACTTTCAGTTCCTCCCGATGTCATACTTCCACAACACCTATTATCTCCTCCAAACAAGTCAACTGCCATGGAAATCACTTCCGTCTCAAACTTTTTTAAACTTGGAAAAGCCATGGGACTAAGGGCGTTCTTTGAAAAAAACATAGTAGAGGCTTTTTTAAGCATTTCTGTGTGATCTTCTGAAGCTTGATATACAAGGCTCCAAACCTTCCCATCTTTCCAATTTATGTCATCTTCTCGTATTTCTTCCATTTTTTTAAGAATTTCTTCTTCTGTGATTCCATTTTCTGGTAATACTACTTTAGGTCTAGCCATTTTTTTCACTAAATAAAATTTGATATTTGAATATCTAAATTAATTGTCGCATATTAAATATACTTGAAATCATTAAAATAAGAAAAAACGCTATAAAATAAGACTTTTATAATATTAATGCAATACCTTAGAAGTGGATTTAAGTTTAATTAACCCCGATTGATATTCCGAACACATTTTGTAATTAGGAAAGTCACATACTTCCTTAGATTTTGGGAGATGGCACGAACGCATAAATGGGCACGATAATAACGATTCCTCCTTAGGTTCGAGTTCTATATTCATTTTTTACCTCCTCAATTGGAAAGACTAACTTATCTTGTCCGATATTAATTAACAGTTTGATCTTATTAAATATAACTGTTAGAATCGTTGAATTCCTTAACCTTCTGTTTTTTTGTATAGTCGTTCGTTTATACAAATCGTAAATTCCCTATCTAAAATAAATTATAATGTCGCAAAGAAATTTTCTCAATTTAAGAAAATCTTATTAATGACATAAGAAGTATATAAATAAATAAGGACTAACTAATCTTATAATAACACGACTCCACATTAAGAAATACAGCTTCTAAATCGATGAATAAAATCCTTAACCTAAAATTTGAGAATCAAACGGTTTTTTTTAAGTCTTCTGAAGATATGTCCGAATTAGAGGACGAATCGATTGATATTATTATTACTTCTCCTCCATATAATAGAGGAAAAGCATATACTTCAGATAATGGTGAGATCCACGACGATAAAATGGAGGAAAGTGACTATCTATCGTTTCTAACTGAAATTTGGAAGGAATGCTACCGGGTGGCAAAAAAAAGCGCTGTTTTTTTTCTTAATATTGGTGACTCTGCTTCTGATCAAGGCATATCAGAAAAAGTTGCGGTTTCTGCCGCAGATGCTTCTTGGATGCGAATTCAAGATATTGTTTGGGTCAAATCATTTCTGGGAAAAGGGCATTATACGCCGTCTGGGGGGAGTCGGCGTTTGAATAATCTTTGGGAACATGTATACCTTTTAGTCAAGAATAGGAACGAGTACAAAATAGATCCAAAGGCAATTGGAATACCTTATTCAGATAAATCCAACATCGGTAGATATTCCAACACAGATTTAAGAGATCCCGGTAATGTATGGTTGATCCCCTACACAAAAACAACAGGGGCAAAGATTAAGAAAGGTCACGATGCACCCTTTCCGATAGGTCTTCCCTATAGATGCATTAAAATGGTTCCTAATGTGGAGACCGTTTTAGATCCATTTGGAGGGACCTGTTCAACTTTAGCAGCATGCCTAAAATTAGGCGTAAAAGGATATGCTTACGAAAAATATCCACGTGCAGAAATTATTAAATCGAGAATTCTCGAAGGGAAAACCTTTCAAGAAAGCGAAGAAAATTTGATACCTCATTTAGAGTTGTCACTAAGACTATTGAATGACATTTTATCAGAATCCTCTATATTCCTACGGATAATAAAGTCAAAAACAGAATTAAGCAATTATCAGGTACTTAACGAAGTCTTAAATAATCTAAATATCAACAATTCTTTTAAGAGAAGCTTAGAAAAAAGGATCGAACTTTTCAAGGAGTCTTTAAATAAAAAAGAGGAGCAAGAGATTAAGTATCGTCAGACAAAATTAGATTTTTAGCTACTAATTTTCTAAAGTCTGTTTCTATTTAAATTTATATTTGGATACTTGCAAGGGAACAATTAAATAAATCAAAAGTTTAAAATACACAAGCAAAATTCTTAAGAAAAATAAAAACTTATTTTGAATATTAAACAATATTAAGACTTAATAATCATAATCTATAGAAATGCTATTTCAAAATTTAGAGATTAATGTATCATGGCAGGACTTATATATACTCCGGCAGAATTTAACACAATAATAACAATGCTAGGTTGCCTATGCGCTACAGTACAAGCGGCGACTGGAGCATACGCGGGTTACAAAAAAAAAAAAATATCGCTTTTAAAAACAAACGATATATTATTTAGGTCTCATAGAGCCTTCGGAGGATTTGCGACTACTTTATACTTTTTAGGGTTGTTTGCGGGTATTACAGGTTTTATTACAGCAATTTTTTTCGGGGGACCACCATTTTTTGAACCCTTGGATTTGAGCTTTAGTTTTCACGTATGGCCTAGTTTTCCAATCGCAGCTATTATTATATGGAAAACATATATATCATATTTTCGAAAACCCCACATTTATAAACTATGGAAACGGTTAGGTGCCGCGACTTTTATCGCATGGTCCTTTAATTGGATTAGTTCTGCGTTTTCTTATTATCTAAGAACAATTCCGGTAGGACCACCACAAACACATGATCCACCCACTTTTCTGCTTCCAATTGAATTGATGTGGCTTCAAATAATTCTCCCATTTATGATAGGAGCTCTATTAGGTTTTATTATAGTTAGAAAAGCAAACAAAAAAGAAAGGTAAATTTTTACATTATTAGAAGAACCTTTTTATAAGATCTTTCGAGTTATAAATGTAAAACAAAAGAGGTGCTATTAATGCCGAGATTAGTTCACTTTGAAATGAATGTAAAGGATATACATAAGACAATAGCGTTTTATGAAAATGTTTTTGGTTGGAAGTTTCAAAAATGGGATGGTCCGATGGATTATTGGCTCATTATGACTGGTGACGAAAACCAACCTGGGATCGACGGGGGATTAGGCTACGAAGAAGAAGGTTTCCCGAAAGTTGTAAACACCATTGATATAGACAACATTGATGATGTAATTGAGAAAATTGAAAGTAATGGTGGGGAAATAGTGAGACCGAAGCACGCTGTACCTAGAGTGGGTTGGTTAGCTTACTTTAAAGATTCTGAAGGTGTTATGTCCGGAATTATGCAAAACGATCCTAATGCTAAATAAATTCTTTTTATTTTATACCAAGTCTTT
>JAEOTS010000023.1 GCA_016839745.1 Promethearchaeota archaeon | reverse complement strand
TTAGAATTACCGCATTATAGAAAGGGTCAGTTTTTAAGCCAGCTTATTGAAATTCAAAAAAAGCATAAAGAATTAAAGGCGACATATGAATCGTTAGAAAATAAAAATACTCCAAGTGCGCAAGAGTTGAGCTATTTGATCGATCATTATTCACAGGAACTTATGGAATTAAAGCATTATATTAACCAAGTAGCTCAAACAGGTTCAATTATTACGCGAATTTTACAGACTATTCAAGAATTGGATAGTAAAGATTTGACATTAATTTACATTGGTGAAGAAAATACTTTTGCTGAGATTGTGAAACAAGCAAAACAACACAATGTTCAATCCAACATTTTATTCATTCAAAAAACAAATCTATTATTTTCTAATAATAATTAAAAAAAATTTGTTTTAACAAATAGGTGAATAATGCTTAAAAGGGAAGGTTTAAAGGTTGAATATGATTTAGCGATTATAGGCGCAGGCCCAGGCGGTTATCATGCTGCGATTAGAGCCGCGCAATACGGCGCTAAAGTTGCATTAATAGAAAAAAATAAGCTAGGCGGAACGTGTTTAAATAGAGGATGCATTCCAACTAAAGCGTTACTTGCTTCTGCACATTATTTTGAAAAACTGCAAGATGCTGAAGAATTTGGCATCGAAATTAGTGACTACAGCATAGATTTTTCTAAGGTTGTTGAGCGGAAGAATAGGATTGTAGACGAGCTTGGTACTGGAATTGCTAGCCTTCAAAAAGCCTGGAAGAACGAAGTTTACTTTGGGCATGGTAAAATTCTTGGAGGTGATGCTGAAAATGGTTTTGAAGTCTTAATTCAAGGAGATAATAATGATGAGAAAATATGTGCTAAAAGAGTTATAATTGCTACGGGTTCGACGCCTGCTTTAATTCCTAACTTTAATGTGGATCACGAGAGGATATTAACAAGTGATGACATTTTAGATCCTAGTTTTAAGATAATTCCAGAACATTTGTTAATCATAGGCGCGGGAGTAATAGGATGTGAGTTTGCAGATATTTTTACGACTTTTGGAAGTAAAGTAACACTTTTAGAGTACCTCGCATCGCCTATAGCTGGGGAAGAACCAATTATAATTAAAGAACTACAAAAGAAATTCGATTTAATGGGTATTAAAATCGTTACTTCTCAAAATGTATTGTCCGTTGAAAACACCGGTTCTAACGTGAAAGCTACAACCTGTTCTACTTCCGTTCCAGCTAACGGAATTGAAGAAGCAGAGCAGTTAACATACGAATCAGATTATTGTCTGGTTTCAATTGGTAGAAATAAGTTATCAAAAGATTTAGGTTTAGAAGAGTTAGGAATCAAGACTATAAGGGGAGCTATTGAAGTCGATCCAGCTACGTTAGAAACTTCGGTTCGTGGGATATTTGCCATTGGAGACGTAACAGGAGGGCTTATGCTTGCTCATGTAGCGAGTTATGAGGGCGATGTTGCGGTGGAAAATGCTTTATCTAGTCTTAAACAATTTAAAATAAGGCCGAGGAGAACAAATTATAGAGTTGTTCCCGCTACAATCTTTACGAGCCCTAACATCGGTTCGGTTGGACTAAAAAGAAAGCAAGCAAAAGATTTTGGGATTGATTTATTAGTAGGACAATTTCCTTACGAATCTCTTGGAAAAGCTAAATGTTTGGGAGAAAATGGTCTTTTAGTTATTTTGGCAGATAAACATACACATCAAATAGTTGGTGCATCTTGTATTGGAGAGGGCGCATCTGAATTAATTGCTGAAATTACTCTTGCTATGCAAAACGGGTTAATTATCGAGGAAATAACAGAAACAATTCATAGCCATCCAACACTCTCAGAATTGGTATTGGAAGCAGCAGAGACTGTCGTGGGCCGCGCCATTCACAAAAAAGGACGCCCTATTGGCCATGGGTTAAAGGAACTATTAATAGAACAATTTACATCTGGAATTGAATCTGAAAGGGAATTTGAAGAAATAAATCCCTTTGCAGAATAATAAAAAGGAGGTGGAGGTTATTGTTAATATTAGAAAATGACCAAAAGCTTGATTATTGTCCTTTATGCGGGGGAACAATAGAGAATAATGATTATTTCTATAGCCGATTACCAACTTATAGGGGATTCCGATGTTCACAATGTGGATACTCTCAATTTTTCATCTGGGACGATAATAGATAATAATTTAGTAACAAAATAGAACAATTAACATATGGAGTTGAATCAAAAAAGCCTATAATTATCAGAATAAAATAATTTTGTTTTTTTTCTTTTTTTTTAACACTTGATCATCCCATTGGAATGGGTGAAAATGATCACGGATTGTCGGAAATAGTAAGTTGGGAATATCGGAAAGCGAAGATTTATATACTATTTCACTATATTCTAATTAAGAGTTTGATAATTAAAAGTCGATTCTCAGATAAAAATACGATAATCAAAAAATTGTATTATTGGAATCGACCATTATATGTTTGGTTTAGCAAGCCAAATGATTAAAAGCAAAAATAAAATAACGAAATATAGCAAAAGAGGTGTATTACAAAAGTGAAAAGTTTTGAAGATTTGATAGAAGAAGTCCATAATAAAGGGATTTGTCAGCAGTGTGGTGGCTGCGTAAGCTTCTGCAACTCGATGGATTACGATGTAATAGGTTATAAGGATCAAAATTCCCCTCCAGTATTTATAAATAAGGAAAATTGCCTTAAATGTGGAATTTGTTATCACTTATGTCCACAGACTCATGTATTCGATGATGAACTCAATAGAACTTTTAATCTATTAGATTTTTCGTCGATGCCCCTTGGCAATACATGTGATCTCTATTCGTGCCAAGCAGTTGATTACGATTTTTTGCGCCATGGTACGGACGGAGGAGTTGTAAACTCCTTGCTGAATTACCTGTTTGAAAAGAAATTAATAGATGGAGCAATCGTAGCAAAAACGAATGCCCCTTTCTCGAGAGAGCCGTTTTTTGCCAGGAACAAGGAAGACTTACTTAGTGCTTCAGGGCTTGGATTAGGACTTTCTAAGCAATTAGAGGAAGTTCAGAGGTTTCATTCGTATACGAGTGCGCTTCCTAAGATAAAAACTACCAAGTTTAAAAAGTTAGCGGTAGTTGGAACTCCTTGTCAAATTTACACGATTAGAAGCATGCAGAATCTTGGAATTATACCTTCACAAAATATAGAATATTGTTTAGGGTTATTTTGTTTCGAGAATTTCGAATTTGATCAGCGAAAAGTCAAACAGTTTGAGCGGGAGTTTAATCTTAAATTTGAGGACATAGAGAAGATTAAGATCAAAGAAGACCTGATTATACAATTGAAGGAAGATAAACGCAAGGAGTCCTTAATCAATATTCCTTTTGAGGATTTAAAAAATTACATGCGCCCTGCGTGTAATGCGTGTAGTGATTTTTCGAATGTATATGCGGATGTGTCGTTTGGAGGTTTAGGTTCGGCAGATAATTACACCACAGTAATTACAAGAACTAAAAAAGGGCGTCAATTAATAACAGAAGCCTTAAGAAACGGCAATATCCAAAGCTTAGAAATTGATTCTGCGACTGGAAAACGCATGAAAGATATTCTATTACGCTATGCAATTGCGAAAATGGAACGCAAGGGTTATTTTGTGAAATCTAAATTAAGATCTTTTAAAAAAGTTAAATCTACGGTTTAGAAATTATTAAATTATATGAAGAAATCAAAATAAAAATTAAAAAAAAACTATATGGTGATATTGTAAAAAGGTGTATTAAATGTCTGATTTACAGATCAATGTTAGAATCGGTGTTTATATCTGCAGATGAGGAGTTAATATTGGTAATACAGTGGACTGCGATAGAGTAAGAGATGCTGTTGAAGGGCTTTCGGACGTAAAAATTGCTAGAATTAACAAATTTACTTGTAGCGATCCAGGTCAAAACTTAATTAAGAACGATATTTTAGACTTTGGATTAAATCGAATAGTTGTTGCGGCGTGTACTCCAAAAATTCACGAGTCTACTTATCGAGCGGTGTTAATAGAAGCGGGATTGAGCCCATATTATTTTGAAATGGTTAATATTCGCGAACATTGTTCGTTTGTGCACTCAGATGATAAAAAGAGAGCTACCGAAAAAGCTATTAGAATGGTAAAAGGAGGAATAAATAGAGCTCGACAATTGGAAGTTGTGCCTTACAAGGAAATTTCGGTGGAAAAAGATGCGCTAGTGATTGGCGCAGGAATAGCTGGAATGAACGCTGCTTTAGACTTAGCAAATCAAGGAACCCACGTTTACCTAGTAGAAAAAGAGGCTACAATCGGGGGAAAGATGGCCCAATTAGACAGAATCTATCCCACTGACGATTGCGGGATATGAGTTCTGGCACCAATCATGGTTAGCACTTCGAAACATCCTAACATAACTCTGCTTACCTACAGCGAAATCGTCGAATTTAATGGCATTCCTGGGAATTTCAATGTTAAAGTCAAGAAAAATCCCCGCTATGTGAACGAGAAAAAATGCACAGGATGTGGACTATGCACGGAAAATTGTCCCATCAAAGTGTCTAATGAATTTGATAGGGGAATTGGTGAAAGGAGCGCGATTTATATACCATTTCCACAATCGGTCCCAAAACTCGCTACTATAGATAGAAGTGTATGCATAGAATGTGGTAATTGTCAGAGAAATTGTCCTGCTGAAGCAATTGAGTTTGACCAACAACCAGAATTTCTTGATTTAAATGTAGGGGCAATAATAGCCGCTACTGGCTGGGAAGAGTATCCAATTATGAAATATAACGATTATAAATACGGTATATATCCTGATGTGGTTACTCAAATAGAGTTAGAACGTATGTTAAGCCCAATTGGTCCAACAGGAGGTCATGTATACAGAATCTCTGACGGAAAAAAACCAAAAATAGTAGCTATGATTCAGTGTGTTGGTTCAAGATCCTTAAAGGGAAACCCATATTGTTCAGTAGTGTGTTGTAGCGTTGCTCTTAAAAACGCTCAATTACTAAAACAGGAATATCCAGATATGGAAATTGTCATATTTTACATAGATATGCGCACATGGGACAAAGGCAACGAAGAATACTATAGAAAAGTGAGAGAAGCTGGGATTTTAACGATTCGAGGTAAAGTTGGAGATATCCAAGAGGACTTAGAATCAAATACATTAAAACTTACGGCTTTCGATACTCTTACTAATCAGCCAATAAATTTAAATGCTGATATAGTTGTTCTATCAACTGGTATGGTACCTTCTAAGAATTCAGTAAAACTAATTGAGACATTAGGTTTAAGTAAGGATAGCTACGGATTTTTAACTGAAGTTCATGGATGCTTAAAACCTCAGGAAACGA
>JAEOTS010000157.1 GCA_016839745.1 Promethearchaeota archaeon | reverse complement strand
TTAAAAGATTACATTATAGGAGATATTGTAAGAGAAGCTGAACAAAAAGGATTAATCATAGAAAAAGTTTATGTAGAAAATTTTATAGATAATTTCATAAATGAGTATGAACGATTACCAAAAAAGAACGAAATTAAACCTATTGTATCAAGTTACCTTAAAATGCTTGAATCTAAAGCATCACTTACAGAAATTCATCACGAATCTACCACTCTTAAGTCAAATTCTAATGTTATCGATCCAATTATTAGAAATTTCATTCAAAAGAAGAACTTGATTAATTCTATAAAGAATAAAGGGCTCTTCACTCACCCAGGAGAAATATTAACAATTTCAAAACCAAGAGGGCGTCGATTATGTCCTATTTGTGAAGATGAAAACTGGTACAAAATTCACGAATCAATTGATAGGAACGATATAATAAGTCATTTTCCACGAGTATACGGTAAAATTTATACTTGCAGTGGCTGTGGATGCGTTTGGAAAGAGAAATGAATCAACGAATCTAAAGGATTAGCAGGTTACTCTTTTTTTAAGATTATATTTTTTGTAAATATTAGGCGAGTATTCCTAAGATTTTAGGCTATAACTTTTAAATAGTTCTAGATATAAATTTATATTATATCATTTTCAAGATTTTTAAAAGTTAAGAATAAAGTGCGTTAATTATGGAAGCAGATTATGCTGTTATTTATAATCCTGTTGCCGGTGGGTCGAAACAGGCAGCAACAGATATAGAATACGCAAAAAAGTGTTTAGACGATCTTAAATTGTCCTATAAATTGTTTGAAACTGAATTTGCAGGACACGCAATCGTACTAGCGAATCAATTAGCTAAGGAAGGATATAAAGTAATAGGTGCGGGAGGAGATGGAACATGTAATGAAGTTCTCCACGGCGTAATTAGCTCAGAGTCTGGTGCTTTATGTGGATTCATTCCTATGGGATCAGGAAACGACATTCCTGCTGTAATAGGAATCACTCCTGATATAAAAAGGGCTTGTGAAATAATTGCTGAAGGATATATTAGTAAGTCGGATATAGGATTTGCCAAGACTGATGAAGGTATCGAAAGATACTTTTTAGGTGTTGGATCACAGGGCTTCGACGCTGAAGTTGCTAGAAGGGCAAATGAGAATCAGGATAAAAACTACAACGCCCTCGTTATTAAAGCGTTATTCAAATGGAAGAGTAGAGTAATTAAAGTTGTGATGGACACCGATACTTTCGAAGGAATGGCAAATCTAACTGCAGTAGGAAATGGAGGCGCATACGGAGGGGGAATGTATGTGTGTCAAAAGGCCAGCGTAGAAGACGGTTTATTTGATATAAGCATAGTAGATATCGGTAAATTTAAACTTCTATTTCAATTTAAAAGAATGTATAGCGCTTCATTATTACCTCATCCTGATGTATTTGAGTATCAGAGCAAAAAAGTGCGAATAGAGATGGCACATTCTGGAGATGAGCCTTACCTATGCCAAGTTGATGGAGAAATATTAGGTAATTTGCCAGTTACTTACGAAACGATCAAAGATGGTTACGAATTTATTCGCCCAAAAACCAACGAAGTCGCAGAAGCTTTTAAAGAGAAGTATGGACACTATTATTACGAATGTGATCATTGAATTGAAAGCATTAACTTAAAGAGAATTATGCCTGACTGGGACGACATATTCGCTAAAAAAGGTAAATACTTCACAAAATCTCACCCCGATATGGAGAGACTAGCGAGTATTTTCAGCGAAAATGGGATTCGACGAGTCTTAGATTTGGGATGCGGAACTGGAAGGCATCTTCTATTTTTATCCAAAAAAGGATTCAAAGTTTATGGTCTTGATGGGTCTTCGAATGGTTTAGAAATAGCAAAAAACTGGTTAGCTGAAGAGAATCTATCTTCAGAACTAGTTTGTCAAAAAATTGAGGAAAAATTTCCGTATAAGGATGGTTTTTTTGACGCTGTTATCTCAATTCAAGTAATACACCATAACTTGATAAAAGATATTGTTTTTACTGTAAACGAAATAAACCGTATTTTAAAAACAGACGGCTTAATATTTCTTACGTTCCCCATACTTCAAAGTTTTCATGTTAAAAAGCAAAATATGAAAAAAATTGAGAAAAGAACTTACATTCCGTTAAAAGGCCAAGAAAAGGGACTTCCACACCATTTTTTTACAATCTCAGAAATAAAAAGAATTTTTGGCGCTTTTGACTTATCGGAAATATATATCGATAAGACTAACCATCGTGCTATTTTAGGTCAAAAAATTAAGATGTAAGATTTTTATTCGAAATGCTATTATTGAATTAATTTTTATCTCTATTTGATCGTGAACGCAAAAATAAGACAACAACAGCTATACTTACTATTGAGATTAATATTATAACGAATAGGAATAAATCAGAATCTAGAAGGTTAAGATCACCGCTCCAAGGGAAGCTTCCTTGAAACTGGTTGTTAATCTCGTAGTAATTATTATAAATAAATTGCTCTACAGTTTTTCCAGTTATCTCAAGACTGTTATTTGAGATGTGTGAAAGATCGTCGTTTGTTGTGTGATGATACGGCCATTCAACAGGGGTGTTCCAAAATTTAATAATTAAATCAGCTGAGGGAATCCCATAATTCACGAATGCTACATGGTCGTCAAAAATTGTGCCAACAGTTGGATCGGAAGGAAATGCGCTTGTAAATCCTAGCTGCCTACCAGTCTCAAACAATTCATTTAAAAGTGAAGAGGTTGAGTGTTGCTCACTAATAAAACGGAGATTATATCCTCCCACCATATCCAATAAGATCATGGCATCAAATGTTTCTTTGGAAGAATTATAGAAATTTTCGATGTCTTGAACGAACTTACTAGAACCTTCACACCAACTCCATCCTGATATTCCTGGACCATCAGGGTCATTACCTTGATCCTCTGCATCGAAAAACAAAAACCAAATTTGAACCGAAAGATTTTGTCTTCTTTCATATAAAACTTCGGCAAGCTCTACTAAAACCGCGCTTCCACTAGCTCCATCATTCGCTCCAGGCACAGGCCAATCAGGGTTTGTCAAGTCTTTTGTAGCTTTAGCTCTAGAATCGTAATGAGCGCTTAAGATCACAATATTTGAAAAGTTTTCGTTAATTTTAAACAAAACATTTTGACATTCCACTGAAAGAATTGTAAAATTATGAAGTGTGTAATTAATCAAAGGATCGATTTGTTGAAATTTAGAAATAAAATACTGGGCGCAATCTTCTCTACCTTGAGTACCAGGTATTCTATAATGGGTTGAATTGATGTTCATTTGGTCAGCTACATAACTGTATGCAGTATCGCCATCGAAGTGTAATTCAATGTCAATATTTGTGAACTTATTATCATTCAGTAAAAGGAAAATTGGAAAAATGATAGAAATAACTACTATTGACATAATGCATGCGATTATAATTAGTTTGTAAGCTTTTTTTATTAAAATCACCAATATTTTTGCTTGAAATTACTAAATATTACATTACAAAATTAAAATAAAAAATAAAAAAATTGTGTTTAAGCGGGTTCAAAACCTAAATCTATTTTGGTTTCACCTTTAAGTTCATTTTCTAAGAACTTAACCTTTAAAGGTGTGCCGATTTTAATAGTATCAGGTTTGCTTTCATCTACACCAACTAATTGAGCTGAGACCATTGGACCCTCTTCGAGTTTTATAACTGAGAAACAGTAGGGTCTGTTTCTATCATATCCTAGTTCTATAAAGTAGGGAGTACCAACTGTGATAGAAGTAAATGCTGCAAGTTCGCCTTTTCCAGACAATGGAACCCATTCCATATTCAATGAATTACAGGTTGTGCATAATTTTCTAACGGGAACATTTATAGTACCGCAATCTTTGCATTTTGAACCCATAAGTTTCTTATTTTGAATAAACTCTAAATAATTTTGAATTGTAAATTCTTTTTCTTCTTCAGTCATTTTTTCTAATCACCTTATTTCTCGTAAATAGTGACTACACATGTAGCACCACTACCTCCTAAGTTATGAGTTAATGCCCGTTCAACGTCAAATTTTACTTGCCTATTTCGTTCTGCTCTTCCTCTCATTTGCTTAAAGATTTCTACAGCTTGAGCGGCTCCAGTAGCACCAACAGGATGACCTTTTGATTTTAAACCACCAGATGTGTTTATAGGTCTCTTTCCATCTCTCTTAGTCTCTCCCTCTTTAACTGCTTGAGCGGCTTTTCCCTTCTCATAAAATCCTAAGTCTTCTAAAGCAACAAGTTCTGCTATAGTGAAACAATCGTGAAGTTCAGCTATTTGAATATCTTTTGGTCCATATCCTGACGTTTCATACGCTTGTCTTGCTGCCTCTCGAGTGGCTTTAAAACCTGTTAAATCATTTCTGTCATGGATTGATAACGCATCGCTTCCTTGGCCCGTTCCAGAAATCCAAATTGGAGTATCTGTAAAATTTTTGGCAACCTCTTCAGCAGCGACAAAGACGCATGCTGCGCCATCTGTGACTAAACTACAATCAAATAACCTCAGAGGATAAGCAATCATAGGATTTGAAGCGCTTTTAAGATAATCAAATTCGTCTTTCCAATCAGGAAGTTCTTTTCCTTGTTCTTCCAATTTCTTTAATTTGCTTTGCATCAATTGTTTAATAGATCTCTGCATTTGGGCAAAGGGGTTCTCAACTCCGTTGATATGATTCTTAATTCCTATTCTCATTAAATCTTCTGAAGTTGTACCGTATTTGTGAAAATGCGCTGTCGCAACAGTAGCATATAACCCTGGAAATGTTGCTCCTGCGGGATACTCAAAAAGAGCATCGCTTGCCGTAGCTAATGCGTCTGTAACTAAACTTGTTGGAAGTTCATTCATACATTCAACTCCAGCGACGGCGATAACATCATGAATACCAGAAGCTACTGCAATAACTGCTTGTCTTAAAGCAATTCCTGAGCTAGCACAAGCTCCTTCAAATCTAGAGGCGGGCTTAGGCGTAAGTCCCACCAAATTTGCCATTTGAGGCCCCAAATGACCCTGATGATTAAATAAATCAGAAGAATAATTTCCAACATAACATGCGTCCACATCTTTTGGTTCTATACCGTTGTCGACAGATTTAACAGCATCAACCCAAGCATCGACCCAGAGATCGGGATTACGTTTGAGGGGGTAAAGACGCCCAAACTGCGACATCCCAGCCCCTACGATAGCAACTCGTTTCGATAACTTTCCCATTTTATTTACCTTTATTTTTATTTTTACTCTAAATTTTTTTAAATTCAGAATTAAATTTAATAAATTTTCGAATTGTTTTATTTCTTATTTTTTCTTTTTAATCAAGAGATTTGAGATTTTTTTCTAAGTGAATATTTTTATCCATAACATCATATATTTACTTATGTCAAATTTAGAACCCGTTAAATACGAAGATTATAACGTTGGCGATTCGGCAAAATTCACGAAAACTATAACAGAAGAAGATGTCATGAAATTTGCAGAAGTTACTGGGGATTTCAATCCTATTCATGTAAATCCTGAATATGCAAAGACTCAAATGTTTGGAAAACAAGTTGCTCATGGAGCTTTGAGCTCAGGGTTAATTTCAGCAGTTTTAGGGACTAAATTATTTGGTCCGGGTATATTATACGGTGGACAAACTGTTAAATTCATAAAACCCGTGTTTTTTGGAGATACATTAACCGCAATTGGTACAGTAAAAGAAAAATTTACTAAAAAAGATGGAAAATTAAAATTTATCATTGCTGAAACAATTGTCAAAAATCAGAATGATGAAGTTGTAACTTCGGGAGAAGGCACAATAGTATTCATGTAATTTTTTTTCTTTTTTTTTCTACTTAAATTAATTGATACTTTCAATAATTTTTATTTTAACTGATTAAACATAAAAGTTAACAAAAACAAGTTTAATTATTGGTAGAATATGATTTAATTAATAGCTATAATGGTTAAAAGAAGATATTGAAAATGGAAAATGAAGAGAGAAAATATCGTAGAGTAAAATGCGACCATTGTGGAAAAATTTTTGTTGCTCCTTATCAAGATGATTGTATCTGTAGAAATTGTAATCTTTTTTCGATAAACCTTTTTCGTTTTAAATACGGGAATAACTTTTCTTTTAATGAAGTAGAAGTTAAAAATTTAAAATCATCGAGTAAAAATATTAAAGGAGGAGAGAAGAAAAAGATATCAAAGATTCCTAAGAACCTTTATTTTTACGGAATTGTTTCAAAAGAGAGAATTCCTATATTTTATAACGATAAAAAATGGAAGTATATTTTAGAGTTAACCAATAATTTAGATTATATTTCTACGAGCACTTTATCTGGAACGCTTGACAAAATGTTGATATTCTTAGGAAACGAGGACAATGTAGAACAAAAGAAGATAATCGCTCGTTTCTTTGAGAAAAATGGAATTATACACATTCTCATAGGAAATTTTTCAGATAAAGAGAGCGATTGGATATTTAATAAAGTTTCAATGTTTTTCAATGATATACTGCAAAGGGGGGGGATTGATATTGAAAAATTGGCTAAAATTGAAAAGCGTGAGATTTCAATTAAAATGAATTTATTCTTAAATAATCTAGAAGAAGCAGTCGAATTAAAAGTTAAATTCGAGAAACCAAATTTTAATTATATTGATAATTGGCTCAGATTACATTATTTTGGATTATCATCTGAATCGGTTGGTGTTATTTCGCTTCTTTTAGATAAAGAGAATATTCTACAATTTGGCGAGCAAACTCACTTTGAGCCTGATTCTGAAAAAAGTGTTTCTCGATTAGTTGAAGAAATTATTGATTTTGGCGAATCAGCCTTGACTGCAAAAATTGAAGCGATTTTAGCAAGTATTCTAGCAAACATGAAAGGTTATCCAAGATGGATTTCAATAAAATCAGGTTTCCAAAAATATTATTTTTTATCGATTAAAAAACTCGAAAATCAGTTCTATTTATATTGTATTACAGAAGGAAATATTGAAAAATTGGATTCATTGGAATCATTTCTTTATATGCATCTAAAAGATGGAGTATCGAATAAATTTACTAGTTCACTAGATATCTTTAATGAAATGAAAGATAAAATTCGAAACATTATGGAAATTTTTCCTGAAAGAAAGTTTTATTAAAATACTTGTTAATATACAAACGCGGATAACGTAAAATCGTTAGAGCGATTGCCTATTATCTTTATTATATGGTAGAATAAATTCTAGGTAAAATATCATCCTTTTATTTTTCGCCAATAAGAAGTGATTTTAATATCTCCGATATTTCGGATTTGTATTTTTGAGTTCCATTTATAAGTTTTTAGCCACAACTTGCCAGGGAATGGCTGCCATCCTTTATTTGGTGTAATATGAAACTCAATAATATCTCGAGTACGAACTAAAAAATATTCCCCTGCGAAAATCCCCTTTTTTTCATCAATTATACAAGAAAATCTACCTTTTATTTTCGAATCATTTCCTAAAGATATAAAATTTGGAATTGCGGGAGAAAATTCGAAAGAAATAGAGTGACCTTCTTCGTCGTTTCCAGAGATCTGTTTAATTTCGTAGTAATCAGAGTTATTTACAAGTTCGTAAGTCATATTTTCATCTGATACAGTTAGAATTGGTGATTTTAATAACACAGGAGTTATGATACCACTAAAAGCATTATTCCAATTACCAATAATTGGCTCTAAAGAATAGCGAGCTATGTACACCTTCATTTTATTCATTTGAACTGGCATTTCTGTCGTAGCTCTTAAAATACCATGAATCTTTACACAGATTTCTGTGTTTTTTTTGATTATCATACCGAACTTGTTGAGGAAAACGATGGGGAAGTATTTGGGTTTCTTACTGACGGCTCCAATTGGGATTAAAATCGAAGTCAATTCTCTCCCAGGAGTATTTTCTTTAATTTTAAATTCGATTTCTTGTTCTAACTTATCTTTTAAAAAAAGGTAAGCGTCCAAGCCCATCTCATCAAATTGGAATTTATATTCAATATCTTCAAGCTGATTGAACGAAACATTTGAATATAAATCTGTGACCATCTTTTTTCTATCTTTTAATACAATCTCATTAGTATAATAAATATCCATCATGTTATCCTTTCGATACATGATTACAAGCGGATATTCTTTGCCTATTTTGTGGAAAATTTGGAGCTCTATACCGTAGTAAATAGGATCATCTTCAAAATTAACGACAAGTAATCGATCCATGAGATCAAACATCATGTTAAAAGGGGATAAAATCATGTTTCTAGGTGGTTGGTCGTAAATCTTGAGCGAATTTTCGCGTTTACCCAGATATTTGTGGTGATCTATGAAAATATTCTTTATCTTTACATTCTTAATTCCCATATCTATGTTCACTATATCTCGTTAATGTTCTATACCAAAACGAGCTTTAATACCTTTTGAGGAATAGTAATGTTTTATCATCCTCATCTCAGTGAGCAAATCGGCGCGCTCCTTTATTTTCGGATGCATCTTAGGACCTCCTGTTATAATAAGCTCGACTTTTTCAGGTTTATTGTCAATTAATTTTAATACATCATCTATATTTACAATCCCATATTCAACTGCTACCCCGATTTCATCAAGAATTACTATGTCATAGTCATCGGACATAATTATTTTCTCTGCAAACTCCATGCCTTTCCTTCCTTCTTCGAAATCAATATCTCCTGGAGTTGCTATTAAATCTGGCGTGCCAAACTGTTTCAGTTCGAAGTTAGGCGTGTTCTCTACAGCCTTAACTTCTCCATATTGTGGATATCCCTTCATGAATTGAATCATATACACCTTAAATCCATGCCCTGTTGCTCTTAAACCTTGTCCTAATGCTGCAGTAGTCTTACCCTTGCCGCGACCGAAATAAACTTGCACTAGTCCTTGTTTTAATCTTTTTCTAATGATACATTACCTCTAAGCTTAATATAATATGATGTAATACTTAATCAATTAAAAACCATCATAATAAATCAATTAATGTGGATTCATAAACAATATTTTTAACAGAGCAAAAATTGTTTCTAATGATCTTAGATGATGCAATTTCTACTTATGTTTAAGATGGAAATCTGATTTAATTTGTGATGAATAAATGGATCATATTGAAGGAGAATTTAAAGGGGCAGAGAATTTTAAGATATTTTATCAGGCATGGATACCTGAAAAATCTAAAGCAGTCATTCAAATTGTACATGGATTTGCTGAACATTCAGGAAGATATATGAATGTAGTAAATCAATTAACACCCTTAGGGTATGTGATATATGCCAATGATCACCGTGGTCATGGAAAGTCTGATGGAAAAAGAAACTATGTCGATACCTTCGATCAATTTATTGAGGATGAAAAAATCTTATATGATTTAATAAAGAATAAACATCCTAATCTGCCAATTTTTATGTTAGGACATTCTATGGGTTCCATGATTGCTTTAGTTTTTACAAATAATTATGAATCCTTGTTAAGAGGATTAATTTTATCAGGTACGGGTACAGGAGCGGGAGAGAGTACAAGTAAAACCCTAAAACTGATAGTAAAACTATTAGCAAAAATTACGCCAAAAAAATATATAAATCCCGGACTCAAGGCTGATAAGTTAAGCCATGATTCCGAAGTTGTACAAGCATATGAAAACGATCCTTTAGTTAATGCTGATAAAATTACAATACGATTGGGATGGGAATTAATGAAATACTTTGAAACATATGACTCAATTACAAGCACCTTAAAATTACCTCTATTGGTTCAATGTGGAGGTGAAGATTCTCTTATTAAAGGATCTGAGGAAGTACTCAGAAACACTTTCAATATGGAAGATAAAACTATTCTTATTTATGATGGATTATATCATGAAGTCTATAATGAAACGAAGAAAGAAAGAGAGAATGTCCTCAATGATCTTAGTAATTGGTTAGATAAACATATTTGATTTTCCTTTTCTTTTTCTTGAAAGAAATTATAAAATTGTTCTCAAATATTCGATTGAGTTTTTAGCTATTATTTCAAAAGAAGGTTTCATAATTGTCTCAACTGAAACAAATTCGGTATATCCCATGTTTTTAAAAATATTTAAAAATTTTTTGAAATCAAAATGTCCTGAACCTGGTGATCTGCGGGTTGTGTCTGCTAGATGAATATGTCCCACATAATGTGCAATTTCTTTAAGATATTCCCATATATATATAGGATCTTCTTCTAGGTATGTATGAAAAGAATCAACTAATAATTTCAAGTTATTCGAACCTATTTCTTCAATCAATTCAACTGATTCCGAAATTGTATTGTAAGAGTCAATTTCAAAACGATTAATAGGTTCAAATATTAGTTGGACGTCACTGTTTTCTGCTAACGAGCAACATTTTTTGAGCGAAGAGATAATATTTAATCTTTCTTTTTGCGGATTACTATCATGCTTATAACGCCCTCTTATTAATCCAATAATTACTTTAGCTTGGGTTTCTCGAGCAAATTCAATATATTTCTCAATCCTTTCAATCGCTTTTTTACGAAGAGATTCTTGGGTATTACCTAAAGAATATCCAAAACGAATAAAAGTACTTCCAGTGCCTAAAGCGGGAATCTTCATTTCGTATGATTCACTTATCTCAGTTAATTTCTTTGCATCAATTTTTTCTGGTTCTAAAAGGCTTAGCTCTAACCCATCATAATTCAAAGATTTCAAGAATTGACATGAAGAAGTAAATTTCTTTATTACATCCTTTTTATTACTCTTGGATTCATTCAATCCCGAAACTATACTAAATAGCATATTTTTTACATTTATTTAGATTAATTAAAGAACTCAATAGGTGGTAATTATTAAAAATATTTCTTTTCTCCAATAACCTTATTTTAAATTTGCAATTAGTTAAATTAAAAACTTTATTACAAGAATGCAAAAATAATGAAAGTAGTAGAATTATCAGCAAGTTGGGATCCGAAACCTGATTTCAAACTTGGATTTAAAGATATTGATGGTAAATTAACCTACTTGGGTTCTCAAGTATGGCGAAATCCTGTTACTAAAGTTGCAGAAAAACAAAAGCCACAAATAAAACCAAATGAAGTATTAGTCAAAGTTAAAAGATGTGGAATTTGTGGTTCGGATGTGCATATGAACCAAAGTTATGATGATGGATACATCTTTTATCCGGGATTAACTGCATTTCCAGTTACCCTTGGCCATGAATTTTCTGGAGAGATCGTAGAAATAGGCGAAAGGGCAATAAATAAAAGAACAAGTAAAAGATTCGAAAAAGGAGAGCCTGTAACAGTAGAAGAAATGGTATGGTGTGGAGAATGCAAGCCATGTTGTGACGGATATCCAAATCATTGCGAACGATTACAGGAAATCGGTTTTTCTATAAATGGGGCATTTGCGGAATACATTGCAGTTCCTGCAAAATTGTGTTGGAGTTTAAGAAAATTAGAGGAAAAGTATGACGATATTTACAAAATAGGCAGTTTAGTAGAACCAACTTCAGTAGCCTATAATGCAGTTATAGAACGAGGTGGTGGAATTCGTCCTGGAGAAAATGTAGTGATTTTAGGTGCGGGACCAATTGGATTAGCAGCGACGAAAATTTTGAAGACAGCTGGTGCTGCAGTTGTAATTGTTTCAGAACCAGAAGAACACCGGGCAGTTTTGGCAAAAAAAATGGGTGCTGATTATGTATTCAACCCAATTAAAGAAAATTTTGTGGAAAGAATAAAAGATCTTACAGATAATGAAGGCGCAGCATTATATCTTGAAGCTACTGGATTACCCCAGGTTGTAACCCCAGACATTCAAAATTCAATCTGGGAATGCACTGCAGTAAATAGCACAGTAGTTATTGTAGCAAGAGCAGAACAAAATATGCCTGTATGCGGAGAATATTTTCAAGTTAAAAGAGCTCGAATTGTAGGAGCACAAGGTCATTCTGGGCATGGAACTTTTCCAAATGTGATAAGTTCAATGGCAGGTGGTATGGATATGACAGCAATGATTACAAAAGAAATATCATTAGATGAAGTACCCGAAAACCTTACTCTCTTGCAAACAGATAGAGAAAATTGCAAAATTTCTACTATAATCGGATAGAGTAAAGCTAAATAATAATGTGATAAATATAAACTAGGACCAATGAAAGTCTCACTTAATATTGATTTGAAAGATAAAACTGTCGTGATAACTGGTGGTGCTGGAGAATTATGTGGTTGTTTTTCTGAGGCTCTAGCGAAATGTAACGCAAAAGTAGCAATATTAGATCTACGAAAAGAAGCAGCTGAGGATCTAGCAGGCAGAATTATAAAAAATGGTGGATCTGCAATTGGAATTGAAGCAAATGTATTAGAAATTGAAAGTCTAATAAAAGCTGAAAAGATTGTAAAAAAAGAATTTGGTTTGTGTAATATACTCATTAATGGGGCTGGCGGAAATCATCCCAGAGGAACAACTTCAAACGAATTTTTGACTTTAGAGGATTTAAATGGTAAAAAAGAAGATATTTTCACTTTTTTTGACCTAGATCAAAAAGGAATAGAATTTGTTTTTAATTTAAACTTTATCGGTACGCTTTTACCTACTCAAGTTTTTGCGAAGCATATGATTAATCAAGAAGGTTCGAGCATCATTAATATCTCATCCATGAATGCTTTTACACCCTTAACTAAGATACCAGCTTATAGTGGGGCAAAAGCTGCTGTTAGTAATTTTACCAAATGGCTTGCGGTACATTTTTCTAAAGTTAACATTCGTGTTAATGCAATTGCTCCTGGGTTTTTTTTAACGGAGCAAAATCGCTCGCTTTTGACAAATGAAGATGGTTCCCTTACAGAACGAGCAAAAAAAATATTAAATCAAACACCTATAGGACGATTTGGAAACCCGGAAGAATTAATTGGAACACTTCTTTGGCTAGTTGATGAAAAAGCTTCTGGTTTTGTTAATGGCGTTATTATCCCTGTTGACGGTGGATTTTCTGCGTATTCTGGAGTTTAAAATTAAAGTTTAAATAATATGGTAGTGCAATAATGGAAATAGTATTTCGATGGTATGGAGATAAAGATCAAATCCCTCTCAAATATATAAAACAGATTCCCAAAGTTACAGGTATTGTTTCAGCGTTATATGATGTCACAGTAGGAGATATTTGGCCAAATAATGAAATTAAACACCTTAAAGAAAAAATCGAAGCAGAAGGATTAAAATTTTCAGTTATCGAAAGCATACCAGTTCATGAAGATATAAAGCTAGGTAGTTCAAATCGAGATGTTTTAATCGGTAATTATTGTCAAAACATCCGAAATATGGGCTCTCTAGGTATTGAAGTTTTATGTTATAATTTTATGCCAGTTTTTGACTGGGTGCGTACTGATTTGGCAATGAAATATTCCGATGGATCTAATAGCTTAAGTTTTGATAACGCTAAGCTTAGAGAGATTGATTTTGAAGAAATGGCATTAGATCTTCCGGGTTGGGCAACCCATTATACTAAAAAAGAATTACAGAAATACTTAATTGCATATTCTAAAGTTGATAATGAAACTTTGTGGTTAAATTTAGAATATTTTTTGAAAAAAGTAATCCCTGTTGCCGAGGATTTTGGAGTAAAAATGGCTATTCACCCAGATGATCCTCCATGGTCAATTTTTGGTCTTCCTCGGATAATTACTAATGAAGCTGCTTTAGATCGTTTAGTTAGAATGATAGATAGTCCCTCAAATGGTATTACTTTTTGTACAGGATCTTTTGGTGCAAATTTAAAAATGGATATTGTAAAAGCTATTCGAAAATTTGGTTCATTAGATCGCATTCCATTCGTACATTTCCGAAATGTTAAACATATTGAAGGGAAAAATTTTTATGAAAGTAAGCATCCTACAGAATTCGGAGATGTGAACATGTATGAAGTAGTAAAAACATTAATAGATATTGGATTTGATGGATTTATACGTCCTGACCATGGAAGAATGATATGGGGGGAAAAAGGTAGGCCTGGGTATGGATTACATGATCGCGCTTTAGGTGTTATGTATCTTGTAGGTCTTTGGGAAGGAATTAGTAAGACACATTAGAGATTTAGAAAAAATGGTGGATGTAAAAATGAAAAAATTTATAGATGAGAATTTTCTTTTACAAACAGAAACAGCGAAGAATCTCTATCATGAATTCGCGGAAAAGATGCCAATTTTTGATTATCATTGTCACTTACCGGTGAAAGATTTAGCTGAGGATGTTTGCTATGAAAATATTGGACAAGCATGGCTCGATGGAGATCATTATAAATGGAGATTAATGCGCAGTAATGGAATACCAGAGAAATTCTGCACTGGTGATGCTACTGATTTTGAAAAATTTGAAAAATGGGCAGAAACAGTTCCAATAGCAATACGTAATCCATTGTATCATTGGACTCATTTAGAACTTCAGAGATATTTTAATATTGATACCATATTAAGCCCAAAAACTTGCAAAGAAATTTATTACCAGTGCTCTACTCTGCTCCAATCACCTGATTTTTCAGTCAAGAATTTGCTTCTTAAAATGAATGTTAATCTTATTTGTACAACAGACGATCCAATTGATTCTTTAGAACATCATAAAAAACTCAAAGAAGATGGTTACAAAGTTAAAGTAATTCCTACATTTCGACCAGACAAAGCAATGGCGATAGAAAATACTACATCATATGTTAGCTATATTTCTAAATTAAGCGATATCTCTGGTATTGAAATAAAAAACTTCTCAAGTCTAATTGAAGCATTAGATGTACGCCATAAATTTTTCCATAGTATGGGATGTCGAATTGCTGATCATGGAATCTTAACTTTTTGGGTTGAACCCTATACTAGCGGAGAAATAGAAAGAATAACTGCTAATATTCTCTCAGGAAATGATTTCACTCAAGGAGAAGCATTAAAATTTAAATCAGCTCTTTTATATGAATGTGCTAAATTGAATTTCAATCGTGGTTGGGTCCAGCAATTTCATATTGGACCTTTTCGTAACACTAATACAAGATTATTCAATAAACTTGGACCAGACATAGGATGTGATGCTATTGGTGACACTATTTTTGGAAGTAAATTGGTTAAATTTCTCGACAGCCTTGATCAATCTGGAGAGCTGACCAAAACTATTTTTTATAATATAAATCCCCGAGATAACGAATTAATAGCTTCTATTATTGGCAGTTTTCAAGACGCAATTTATCCCGGGAAAATGCAATTTGGACCTAGTTGGTGGTTTTTGGATCAAATTGATGGAATAACTAAGCAAATTAACACAATCTCTAATTTAGGATTGTTGAGTCGTTTTATTGGTATGACAACTGATTCCCGAAGCTTTTTATCATATCCTCGGCATGAATATTTTCGAAGAATATTGTGTAATATGATCGGATCTGAGGTAGAGAATGGAGAAATTCCTAATGATATGGAATTACTCAGAAAAACAATAGAAAATATTTGTTACAATAATGCCGTTGACTACTTTAAGATGTTATAATTATTATAAAATTCAAGAGATAAGAGTATCTTAATAATGAGATTACAAAAATATTCAATTGGAACCGGAGATCGGTTTGGCTGTCAAGGAAAAGCTCAATTAAAAGCAATCATAAAAGCACATGAGAATGGTATCGACATCGCAATCGTATGGAATAAATCTCACCGAGAGCATTTAATCACTAATACGGCTCCTAGTGATGTTTTAGAAGAAGCCCAAAATGCTGTGAAAGATTTAGATTGGAAAGGTAAGTATTATATTGACGCCGATCACGTAGGAATTTCTAATATTGATTTATTTATTGATTCGAGTGATTATTTTACTCTTGATGTAGCTGAGTATATTAATAAAAAGGCTTCTGTAGCCGAGATAAACAACTTCATTGAGAAACATGAAGAGTTTATAGGAGAAATAATCATTTCAAATATCAAAAAGCCCTTAAAGATCAATAAAACACAATTAAGAACAATTGCAGAAAAATATCTTTTTGCCATAAAGGAAGCAGGAAGGATGTATCGCAAGATTGAGGATAAAAAAGGCAAAGATAATTTCATTATTGAAGTTTCAATGGATGAAACGAACAAACCTCAAACACCAATTGAAATATTATTTATTCTGGCTGCAATAGCAAACGAAAAAATTCCTATTCAAACAATAGCTCCCAAATTTTCTGGTAGATTTAATAAAGGAGTGGATTATGAAGGAGATATTGAGCAGTTTTCAAAAGAACTAGAGATTATCTTAGCTGTAATCCAATTTGCGATAAATAAATTCTCCTTACCTGATAATTTAAAAATAAGTCTTCACTCTGGAAGTGATAAATTTTCATTATATAACAATATAAATAAAGCTATTAAAGAGTTTGACACAGGGTTCCATTTAAAAACTTCGGGAACAACTTGGTTAGAGGAGTTAATTGGTTTGGCGATAGCTGGAGGTGAAGGCTTAGAGCTTGCTAAGGAAATCTATATTAAAGCTCACAGTCGATTAGATGAGTTATGTGCACCATACGCATCAGTAGTAGATATTGATACAGATAAATTGCCTGATCCAGAAAAGGTAATCAAATGGACTAGTGAAGATTTTGCAAGAGTCTTACGACATGATTTATCATGTACTTATTATAATCGAGATTTTCGACAACTACTTCACATAGCTTATAAAATTGCTGCAGAAATGGGCTCACGGTATATAGATACTTTAAATAAGTATGATGAAATCATCGGTAGTAATGTTACTGAAAATATTTACGAAAGACATCTTAGTAAGTTATTTTTGTAATGAGTTTAATTAAATGAACCTCAACATGCCTTAAAAGGACAATTTCTGTACAAGAGCTTGCGACATCTTACCAAAAATGCTCTAAACTAATAAATTTATTAAAGAAATCGAATTATAACAAATCATAAAAATAATTATAGTAATTGAGATATTATGAGTAAATGGAACTTACCTCCTAAAGGAGGACACTTAGATAAAGCTGATGGAATTTATCTGCAAAATATGAGCATTGCTGAGATTCGTGAGCGTGTTAAAAAGAATGATGTAATCATTATACCTGTTGGTTCTACAGAAAATCACGGTCCTGCAGCATGTATTGGGGAAGATACATTTCTTGTAACTAGAATGGCAGAATTAGTAGCACAAAAAACAGGATGTACGGTTGCTCAACCAACATGGTACGGTTCACATCCATATCATCATATGGGGATGCCAGGAACTATTATTGTACCGGAAAAAATATTTAAAGGACTTTTACGGGCAATTATAACTGGTTTATGGAACATGGGTTTTAGAAAAATAATTCTTTTAAATGGTCATGGACAAGAATATGTGATTCCTAGCGCTATTCATGAATGGGCAAAAAATTATCAATTACCAGCTGTCATTTGTAATGTTAATTGGTATCACGCAATTCCACAGGATTGTATGGATAAAGAACATGGAGGTCCTTTTGAGACGCCTTTTATTCATGCAGATGAGGCAGAAACCTCATTTTCAATGACACTTTTTCCTGAAATGGTAAAGAAAATTGATTCTTGTGAAGATAATGAAGTAGTTGGTTGGATGCCTGATGGACATGTTGATAAGGCTGGAAATATATACCAAAAACCAATTAAATGGTATGGTCAAGTAGGGTTTGGTCCAATTGAGGTTGCAGCATATCCTGAAGGTCATGTAGGATGTCCAAGTAAGGCAAGTTTTGAAAAAGGTAAGCCGGGCATGGAAGCATTTTTAGATTATTTAGAAAAATTAGTTAATGATATATTAAAAACATTCCCGCCAGGAGAATTACCACCGATCGAAGGCATTACACAGAGAAATCCTAAAGAAATTGAAGCTTATGTTAAGGGACCACTCAATGGTGGAAAAAGTATATATGAACTGAGATATCCTCCTTAAAAAATTTAATTTCAGTGATTTGAAGAGTATATGTTGAAAGGTGAAGAAATAAATTAATCAATAAATGAATTAAATGTGATTATATGAGTAAATATAAAGAAATAGATAACAACCTAAATAAATATCTTCGGTTAGCTACTTTCCCCGTTGCCGTAAAATTGCTACAGAATCCCAAAGAATTGAATGATATTAAATTTTTAAAAAAACCAGAAAAGAAAATTGCACTATGTCAAATATTCAGTTATACTAGGTATTACGGATGGACAATAGGGTGTGTAAAGGAGGATAATGTATGCCCCTTAGCTGGAATATCTCTTGGATTTGAAAAATCGCACAAACTATTCGAAGAGGGTGCTTTTTTTGTTGGACGATACAATGAAACAAAAGAAGCGGCTAAAAAAACCACATCTACAATGCCTAAGTTACCATTTGGACAATATAATGCTATAGTTTCAGGAACTTTGGGTCGTGTAGACTTTGAACCTGATCTAATCTTAATATGGGGGAATTCTGCTCAAATTATGAGAATAATTCAAGGTTATTTATGGAAAAGAGGAGGAAGGATTTCAATGACTACTTTCTGTGATGGTGTATGCGCAGATACGATATCAAATGCGATGCTTACAGGTGATTTGCAGATTGCTTTTCCTTGCCTTGGTGATCGTCGATACGGGAAGGCAACGGATTCCGATTTAATAGCATCAATACCTATTGACATTTTAGATGAAATTGTTCACGGAATGGAGGAAACTCATAAAGCAGGAACAAGATATCCGATTCCTTATCAGGTATCTACACCGGAGTATTTTGTAAAATTAAAGAAGCAATTAGAAAAAACAAAAAAAAATTAAGGCAATAGAATTCTATAAATTTAATGAAGTGAGGAGATAAAAAATTCGAAAAAGCAAAATAATGAACTTAGATGATGCAATTTCTACTTATGTTCAAGATGGTGATCTGGTTGGAATTGGAGGGCTTTCTTTTTGGAGAAAACCAATAAGTGCGTGTAGGGAGATTATCAGACAAAAAAAAAAGAATTTGTCAATATGCACATTTGTAGGAGGAATTGAAGTAGATATGCTGGTTGCGGCTAATTGTGTTTCAGAAGTTAGAGCGTGTTTTGTAGGAATGGAAATCTTTGGTATGGCTCCATATTACCGTAAAGCTGTTGAATCGGGTAATATTAAAGTTTCTGAGGAGAGTGAAGCATCCATAGCTTTAGGGTTGAAAGGTTCTTATTTAAAAGTTCCTTTCATGCCTTTAAAAGGGATTATTGGAACAGATTTTCCCAAAGTTAGAAAAGACATTATTCAATTTGAAGATCCTTTAGGTTCTGGAACTCAATTGATGGCTTTACCTAAAATAGACTTAGATGTTGCAATTTTACATGTCCCCTATGCGGATGAATCTGGTAATGGAAATATAGCAGGAGCAGTTTGGATGGATGATGATATGGCCAAAACTGCAAAAAAAACAATAATTACCTGCGAAAGATTAGTTGAAACGGAAGACATCAGATATTTACAAGGGAAAGCACAACTACCTATGCAAACTTGTGACGCTGTTGTTAAAATACCATTTGGAGCTCATCCCACTTCGTGTTACGACCGTTATACATTCGATGCACTTCATATCCAAGAATATCTTAAATTGAATTTTGAAGAATACAAACGTAAATTCATTGATGTAAAATCGAACGCCGAATATTTAGATAATGCGGGTGGCGCAGAAATGATATTAAACATTTTATTATAAAACTATAGCCTAATCTTAAGCTATTAGGTATAATTCATAAGAGATTAACTAATTATTCAAGCCTTTGAATTCCAGATTATTCGTAGAAAAGTTAAAAAGTGTATTTTGATACTGTAATTGTAAACCAAATGGATTATTATATATGATATTAATTTTTGAATTTATTGCTCAAAAAAATTAGGATTTATATCAAAAATGATTTATTTAGAAGTCAAATTACCGGATATTCCGGGAAGTTTAATAGAATTGATTAGACCAGTCTCCCAGTATGGGGGAAATATCTATGGTGTATTACACCATCATGATAAAAAAATTAATAACATGATCCCCGTAGATATATGGTTTGAACTAAGTGAGGATCTAATTCAAGTATCGCTAGAGAACATAAAAAAAGATTTGACGGATAAAAATATTCAGATTACTAAAATTTCAGTAGGCTCCAAAAATAAAACTTTGACTTTTATATTAACTGGACATGTTTTCGACACAGATATAACAGAAACCATCAAACGCTTGGATTCAAAGAACATTAAAGTTCTTGAATTACACGCTAAATTCACTGAAGTTGAAGAAATAAGTAGTGTTATAATGAAAGTAGAATTTCCTGAAGTTATGGCAAAATTCGAGTTAGTTAATGAAATAGAAAGTATATGTAAAGAGAAGAAACTCTTTTTGATACGGTCCTAATAAATTATTAATGTGTAAAGGTATGGAAGTAAGAATCTGCTTAATTGGAATGGGAAATGTTGGAACTAATTTTCTTAAACTATTGAAGGAAAAACGAGAGAACATTGTAGATAAATTCAATTTTAACACCAAATTAGTAGCAATTTTCGAACACGATGGCTCTCTGATTAATAGTGATGGAATAGATATAGATGATCTTTTAAGGGACCAATCTAATTTAAGGAAAAACCAATACTGGAAAAGCAATTTGAAAGCTCAAGATTTAATTTCTACTCTAGAGATAGATATTTGTATTGAAACCACTCCTACAAATCCAGACACTGGAGAACCCGGTTTAACCCACATATTAGAAGCTTTAAGTAATAATATCGATGTAATTTCATCAAATAAAGCACCTTTTTATTTGCAGTACAATAAAATTAAAAATTTAGCCGATAAGATGAGTTGTCTGGTAAAATTTGAAGCAACGGTAGCAAGTTGTGTTCCTGCTTTATCTATAAAACATAATCTTATAGGAAATACTATCTCTCGAATTAGAGCAATATTGACCGGCACAAATAACTACATTCTAAGCCGGATGACGGCTGAAGGCATCTCTTTTTCAGTAGCATTAAAGGAAGCACAAGAATTAGGATATGCGGAAACGGATCCAACCTTAGATATTAATGGTTATGACACAGCGGGAAAACTAGTAATTCTCTCAAACGAATTATTAGGATGGTCAAAATCTATTAAAGATGTAAGTATTAAAGGAATTACTGAGATCACCCCACATGCATTAGAATTAGCTAAATTAGACGGTTACGTAATAAAACATCTAGCTATTGCTGAAAATGATAGTTTAGTCGTAGAACCAAGGTTGGTTAAACGAGATTCCCCCTTGAATGTCCAAGGAACATTAAACCTTATTGAACTTCAAACGAAATACGCAGGATCAATAATAATAATGGGAAAAGGAGCGGGGGGTCTTGAAGCGGGTGCTGCGATCTTAAACGATCTTATTAGTATAGTTAAAGAAAGAGAATATATAAATAGAGAAGAAAGTTAAGAAGAAGAGGTATTTGATACGAGTTTTCACTCCACAAATTATAATTCCTCAGATGTAGATTTCAAAAATGTAGTTTTAAAAGGTCAAGCTTTAGACAATGGCTTATATATGTTAAATAGCGTTCCTACCTTAACTGATGAAACGATTGAATCGTTTAAATACATGAATTTTCCTGATATCGCTATTAAAGTTATTTTAAAATTCATTGGAAATATTATATCGGAAGAGAAACTTCAGCAAATCGTTAACAATGCCTTAAATTTTAATATCCCTTTAGAAAGGATTGCAAATAATGATTACATCTGTTATTTAGATCGGGGTCCTACAAGTAGCTTCAAAGATTTTGGAGCTAGAATGTTAGCTAGAATAATGGAACATTTTCTTGAAATCGACAACAAGAATATAACAATTTTAACGGCGACCTCAGGAGATACTGGAGGAGCTGTTGCTCAAGCATTTTATAAAATGTCTAGAATTAAAGTTGTCGTCTTGTATCCTAAAAATGAGATTAGTATTTTACAAAGAAAACAAATGACGACGCTAGGTGAAAATGTAAGTGCTCTTGGTATTAAAGGTAAATTTGACGATTGTCAAAGGCTAGTAAAAACTGCTTTCGCTGATAAAGAGCTGAGTCATATTAATTTATCATCCGCGAATTCTATAAATTTTGGAAGATTGGTACCTCAAACACTCTATTATTTTTGGAGTTGCTCCAGAATTATTGATAAAAAGAACGAAGAGGTTATATTCTCAGTTCCTTCAGGAAATTTCGGAAATCTTACTGGAGGATTAATTGCTAAGAAAATGGGCCTTCCTATTAAGAAATTTATCTCAGCCGTTAATGAAAACAACGAATTTCCAACATTTCTAAGGACGGGAGTTTATACTAAAGTCGAACCATCGATAAATTGCATATCTAATGCAATGAATGTTGGTCATCCTTCCAACTTAGCAAGAATATTTGATCTTTATGGAGGTCAAATAGACGAGAAAGGGCTAATACATAGAATGCCAAATATGGAGGAACTTCGTAAAGATATCGTTTCGTATTCCATAAGCGATGAATTAACTAAAGAAACAATTGTAAATTTTTATAAGGAATATAAGAAAATAATAGAACCTCACGGAGCTGTTGGATGGGCTGCACTCCAGAACTATCGTAATAATTATCCGAAAAATAATGATGTGAAATCAATTACCTTTGAAACTGCTAATCCTTCAAAATTTCCTAAAGATATAATAAATTTAATCAATATCATTCCAGAAATGCCACAATCCTTGAAGTTAATACAGGACAAGCCCGAGTTTCCAAACCCTAAAAAAATTAGTAATTATTCAGACTTTAAAGAATTTTTATTAAAAGAGTTTCAAGATTAGAGCTATTGATTATAACTTAATAAGAAGATTCTAAATATTTAGAAATCATATCTTTTAATTCATCATATTCATTAACAACCGGGAGTTCTGGAAATTGTTCAACAACATTTTTTGGAGGTCTAAACAGAATACCATGTTTTGCTTCTAATAACATAGAAACATCGTTGTACGAATCCCCTGCTGCTATCACTTCGTAATTTAATTTTTTTAGAGCCAAAACTGTCTTTTTTTTCATCTCACTAGTTCGAATTTTATAATCAATTATTAGACCTTCGTCATTAGTTTCTAGATTGTGACAAAAACAAGTAGGAAATCCCAATTTCTTCATAAAAGGCATTACAAATTCGATAAAGCTATCGGTTACAATAACAAATTGTGCTACAGTTCGAATATAATCTAAAAACTCTTTCGCACCAGGTAATAGATCCATATTCGATATTATTTCTTGAATATCTTTAAGAGTTATGTTATTTTTTTTCAGTATTGTGATTCGATTTTTCATAAGGACATCATAATCAGAGATATCTCGGGTAGTTAATTTAAGATCATCAATTCCAGTAGCTTTACTTACCGCAATCCATACTTCAGGAGTAAAAACGCCCTCTAAATCAAAACAGACAATGTACATAATTACTTAGATAAATATCAAATAATTTTTCAATTTTTACTTTTTTCAACACTTTTACGATTATTTGGACTCTTAGAAAATCTTAAATGTTTTCTATCTCCCAAATAAATATAATACTAAAATTCTCGATTAAAAAAATACTCTCCTGTAAGTGGATAATTATTGAGTGATTCTTCTAAAGATTATACCATTGATGAAATGATAACAGTTTTAATGGCAAGGGAAGTTCGAAATGATGATGTAATGATTGTCGGAGTGGCGACTCCTTGCGTATGGGCGGCATTCACTTTGGCAAAAATGACCCACGCACCAAATGCTATATTTCATTATATTATGGGTAATACTTTTGTCGACGAACCTCGCCAAGTTTCTTTACTCTATTTAGAAATGAATACTGCTAGAGCCTATCGCTTTCAAAATTCTGGGGAATGCACGTTAGAGTCCCTTCCTTCAGATAAACTTACTACCATTGAGTTCTTTAGACCGGCACAAGTAGATCAATACGGTAACACGAATAATATTTGTATTGGAGACTACAACAAACCAAAAATAAGATTACCGGGTTGTGCGGGGATAGCTGACTTTAGTATGTTTTACACTCGAGGATCTTTCCTGTATACACCTCGTCACGATTCACGAACATTTGTTCCAACCGAAAAATTAGATTTTATTTCCGGAGTGGGGTTCCTTGATGGTAAAAATTCTATATGTGGTGGAGCAGGACCACAATCAATGGTTTCTAATTTAGCATATTTGGATTTTGACGAAAAAACCAAGCGTATGCGGTTAGTATCAATTCATCCTGGCGTTGATATTGATAATGTTAAAAAATCAACCGGGTTTGATTTGGTCATCCCTGAGAAGGTTCAAGAGACAAATCCTCCAACAGTGAAAGAGATTAATGTATTAAGAGAAAAAGTTGATCCATTAAAAATACGGAAGTTAGAAATACTGTCTGGTAAAGAAAGAGAAGAATTACTTGATGAAATAATCCAGAAAGAACTTTCAATGAAACAACGATTTCCAAAACTACTTACTAGCTAGTTTTAATATCTCTACTATGTGGAGGAATAGTTAATGTTAAATCAAAAAAAAAGGAATTTAATTTAAAGATGAGATAAATAATCTGTTTTCTTTAATTATTTCTTTCTTTTGAGAAAAAATAGGCTTATAGCTAAGACACAGCCGATGATGCTCCAAATTATCGCAGTCAACATCCAAGCCAATACATCACCAGGGAAGTACGGGTAAAAAACCCATAAAATCACTAATATAACTGCCCAAATAGTCCCAATTAGTTTTTCATTTCTTTTACTCTCGCTCATGAAAAATATCGTGCCTATTACTCCGCCGATTATACTCCAAATTATAGCCAGCCACATCCAAAAGAAGATGTCTCCCGGAAAGAAAGGAAAAGCAATCCATAAAAATATTAAAATAGGAATCCATATAATTCCAAATATTTTTTTTGATTTTTCTAAATCTGCCATTTTAGATATCACCAATTCAACGATTTTATTACTATTGTAAATTAAATTTCTTTTTATTTAAATTTAATATGTAATAATAACTCAATTATCAAATTAATTTTACTAAAGTTGTAATGATGAAATTCTCTTCCTTCGTTTTTTACTGGATTCTCTTATGGATATAATAGATATAATTCGATGTTACGCCCTTTCTTCTCTAACCTTATTAGGTGTTTTTCAACCAATTTATCAATATGATATTTGATCGAATTACGAGAACGATTTAGAATGCGGGAAATCTCGGCAGAATTAATTCCAGGCCTTTTCCTAATTATGTTCAATATTTCTAGAGTAGTTTTTGATTTAGTAAATTGATTTTTAAAGGCTTCGATTGCTTCTGCTGATGATGTGACAGGAAAATAAATTGTGTATTGTCCGTATATTTCCTTTTTAATAATGCTATACTTTAATAATGTATCTATATGCCATTGCAATTGACCTTTTTTCAAATCACAGCTTCGGAGGAGTTCATTGTGATGAATTCCAGGATTATTAAGGATTTGTCTTAGGATATTTAAACGATTTTCGTTTTGGAATATATCCGCGAGAGTTAGATAGGATCTCCCTTCATTAATATAGCTCCGTCGAATAAAATAGTCTCTATATTCTTGTATTGAAAGAGCTGTGAGTGTTAATACAAAAGCAATAGTTGGTATTAATAGATATGTTAAAAATGACCTAAGCGCTTTTATATCAAGATCGAATACATCTTCTTCATACAATTTGATTATCCAGAACGATATTCCTGATAGGAGAACAAGAGAAAAAATAAAAAGAATTAATTTAATTATGAAATTCCGTCTGAACTTTCTTGATTGTATAATGATATTCGACATTTTTGGTCTTTTTATCAATTACGCTTTATTTATTTTGTTACCTTGTATTTTTAAGAATGGAATAATAAAAGCTACTCTATTTTTATACTCTAGAAATTCATCTCCATATTTAGCTTTTAATGCAAATTCTTCGATCTTCCCCAATAAAATGTAAGCTACTACTTCACCTATCCAAATTATAAATAAAATGTTAAATCGATTTTCATAGGAAACTGGGAATTCAAAAATTGGGGATGTCTGAAATGCCACTATTGTCATCCCTAATGTCATAATAATAAAGGCTAGATATTGGGGATGTCTTATTATCCTATATGGACCTTTTGTAATTAGTCGCCCTCTGTGTGATAATTGATAGATCAAACTGTATATGTATAACATTAATCCGAATAAGACAACATAGAATCCTTGGGCCCCGATTAAGAATCTCAAGTCGCATAATAGAATGTTAGGGTCTTGAAAAAACCATACTAAATACGATATTAATGGAACGCTCATTATACCAAACCATATTGCAGTACAAGGGACATATTGCAGAAACAAAATTAATAGAGAGGAGATGCTAGTTAGAATCGAGCTTAATTTAATTTTGATTTCATTTCTTTTTAGACACATTCATAAAAACCTTCAAAACACAAATTTTACTTATAAAATAAGAAACAATTTTATTTATAAAGGTTTAAGGTGCACTTTTCGAACAAAAGCTGTGGCTAGTTACATTAAGTAATATATAATTATTCTATTTTTTATATTTATATATAATAATAATCAATGTGACTAAACCTGTAGTAATAACTATGATAATAACCGGGATTATGAAATTTGGATTTTGAGGTGGAGGTAAATTAGGATTTTGAGGTGGAGGTGCATTTGTAAATTCGATTATTTCTAATCCATCATCTAAATCAGTTAAAAACACTAAATTATTATCAATAAAGAGATTTCTTGTGTGTCCTCCATCATTAAATCCGCTTATCTTCCAAGGATTAGAGGGATCACTTATATTAACGATTTCAAGCCCATCATTATCGTCTGATAGGAAAGCTAGATCATCTAAAATGAATGAAAAGTATACGTTACCTCCATTATTGAATGATCCTAAAGTGATCGGATGGAATGGATCGCTCACATCCAAGATCTCTAAACCTTTTGAACTGTAACTCAGATAAGCAATATTCTCTACGACCTTAACACTATACGCTCCCTCCCCATTAAAGTATCCTCCGATTTCGAAAGGATTGAACGGATCTGAAATGTTGATTATTTCAAGCCCCGCATGATAATCTGCTATATACGCTAAATCCTCATTAATAAAAACCCTGTTTGGAGTTCCTCCATCATTATATTCACCAATCTTAACCGGATGTCTAATATTGCTACAATTAATAATTTCTAGTCCATTTTCCAAACTCAATAAATAAACGAGATCCCCAGCAGTAACAACATCAGAAACGTGTCCTCCATCATAGAAATCACTTATCTTTGTAGGATTTAATGGATTTGATATATTGACTATATGCAAACCACTAAAATAATTCGCTAAATAAGCGACTCCATTGAGAACATCGATACTGTGAGTTACTCCGAGGTCAAGGTGACCCAACTCGGTTGGATTTCGAGGATCAGAAACATCAATAATTTGTAACCCCTCTTCATTTCCCCCAACATAGGCTATATCATCGATTAGAACAACATCCCAGGCGAATACAGTATCAAATTGTCCGATCTTTTGTGGATATATATTTAAATCAGCATATACTTTATAACCGTTTGATAAAACCATAAAAAATACTATAATTATAAAGAGAAATTTCTTTAAGCAAGGTTTCTTTGAACTCATTTTTCTTTACTTATCTTTGAGTGCTTATTTTAATTTTTGAAAGATTACTTAAAAAATAAGAAATTATTTTATTTATAAAGGTTTAAGGTGCACTTTTCGAACAATAAAGAGAATAACAAAAGCAATAGAGAAAGTTTGAATAAAAAAAAGTGTAAGATTATGAATTTCTACATTTCAACTAATGATTAATCATTTCGGTTTTTGTTTTTATTGAAAACGATAATTATCATCCCACAGGTAAACATCATTAGGAATAAAATTCCAAGAGCATTATCATACCCTATTACTATTGGTTTATCTTTTTGATTATCATCCTGCTGATCTCCCCAAATTTGTATGATTCTAAGACCCTCTTGAAAATCAGCTAGGTAGGCATAATTATCGAATACACAAACATCAAAAGCAGTATGGAAGTTGCCACATTGCTGAAGGAATGTAGGTTTTGTAGGGTCACTTATATTGAGTACGATTAACCTTCTTTGATCTCCATCTGTAATGAAAGCTAGATCTCCCTCTATATCTACTCCTCCTATTATTCCTCCAGGCTCATAATGCCCTAACTCGGTAGGTTTTAACGGATCACTAATGTTAAGAGTGATAAACCCCTGAACCCCAGCTGCAATATAAGCTATATCGCCAATTATATCAATAGCTAATGCTTCACACATATACTCTCCCACTCTTGTAGGGGTATTGGGATTACTTATATTAATAATTTTCATTTTTGAGCCCGTTAATCCTATTTCATAAATGTAGATATAATCTTTTATTAGATGAACGCGCGGGTAAGTTTTATTTTCAGTAATATAAGTAGCTATTAAAGATGGACTTGAAAAATCACTAACATTGACTATTCTTAACCCTTCATCCCAACTTACAGTGTAAGCAATATCATCTACAACAATAACATCATCAGTAACACCTTCAATCCACCAATCACCTATTTTTTGAAGATGTGCAGGATCGCTAATGTTGTAAATTTCTAATCCATCAGTATGATCTCCTAGAAATAAAATATCCCCCTGGATATAGAATATGTGAGGGATCTCAAAAGAACTATTATCCCTATATTGGCTTATTATTTCTGGCTCTGAAGGATTGCTAACATTGATAACCTTTAATCCTCTATAAGTCAAGTCAGAAACATATGCGATGTTTTCTTTTATTTCCACATAAAATGTACCTTCCCCTGTATTTATCTGACTAACTTGTTCCAGGATTAAGTATTCAGTATTACTTTCTGCAGCAACGCTGTAGCTTGTAGGATAAATAAATATAAACAGGATTAGGGGATAAAAGACAACTAAAATTTTTGGCTTCATAATAATCTCATCTCTATGGTATTATAACCATATAATGATGACTAAGAGAAAATGTTTATAAAGCTTTAAGGTGCACTTTTCTAACAATTCCCACTCAAAAAGCCTAGGTTAATTAGATTAATAAAGGATTATTCAAAATTCAATATTAAAGTAATAATCAAAGGAAAAGCTTAGTAATGGTACGAACTTTTAATATTCCCTGGGCAGCATGGTATGGGGATAAAGATTTGCAACTCGAATTCCCAGATGCATGGGATGTATGTGTCTATAAGATGCAAGATACGCTTGAACTCTCTCAAGGAGATATCAAAAATGTTTTCAGTAAACCTATTGGTACACCTACAATTCAGGAAATAGCAAAGGGAAAAAGCAACGCGGTAATCGCGATTGAAGATATTTCAAGACCAATTCGCGCAGAATTTATATTAGAAATAGTTCTAGACCAACTAAACACGGCTGGAATTACAAACGACGATATAACTATAATATATGCACTTGGCGCACATCGACCTATGAATAGACAAGATTCAATTAAAAAAGTAGGACAAAAGGTTGTTGATAAAATTAAAATAGAAAACCACCATCCCTATGAAAATCTTATTTACATCGGAGATTCACACAAAAATACACCAATTTATTTAAACAAAACTTATTACGATGCTGAGGTAAAGATTTCTATTGGTTCCGTAGTACCACATCCTTTGGCTGGTTATGGAGGTGGAGCTAAAGTGGTCCTACCAGGATTATGTGGAATTCAGACTATTGAGGCAAATCATAAAGCAGGAGTAAGAGGGATAGGAATAGGTTTGGGAATTGTTACAGAATTAAGGAAAGATATCGAGGATACATGTAAAAAAGCAGGATTAGATTTTTCCATAAATATTATACCAACAATGACAAGGAAGATAGGAGGGATTTTTGCGGGTGATTTTATTAAAGCACATCGAAAGGCCATGGAATTTGCAAAAGAAGTATACTCAACGAATTTACCCCCCAAATTAAATCTTGATATAGGATTCTTTAACCTATACCCTGAAGATACAGAACTATCTCAAGCTTTAAAAGGCTTTAATTTCCTTTTTAAATCAAATAATTTCATTAAGCGAGAAGGGGCGGTTGTACTTTTGACTGCGGCTAGTGAAGGAAGAGGATTTCATTCCTTATTAGGAGAAACCGGTGGGAAACTGTACAAAAATTGGGGAGATACAGTTATATTTAAAGGGGTTTTGAAAAAGAAGAAGTTCGGCATATTTTCTCAAAATATTAATAGAAAAGATGTGTTGCATTATTATCCTGATACTACAATTTTTCATACTAATTTTCAAGAATTAGTAAGAGAGTTAGAGAAGATGTATGGAAATACCCCCAAAGTTGGAATTTTCCCAAGTAGCAATCAACTACCAAAATAGTCATTAATTACCCTTTAGAATAAAAATACTTATTTAACTATATTTTATCTTGTTAAAATGTTAAAAAATGAACAAAAAGAGATATTCATTGAGGATATCAAAGCTTTGAAATCCATTTTTGATTTATTTCTCATTTTTATTAATAAATTTCCCATTAAAAAACCTAAATTCAATACAGATAAATTTAGGGCGAAATTAGATAATTTTGAGCAAAAACTTCACCAAAACGAGGAAATTACACGCAAAGACTTTGTAAACCTATTAAATAAGCTGAAATCAACCATCCAAAAAGTAGTAGTGCCTGAATTACTATATATTTTAGGATGGCATGGAGGAATTATTATTAAAGATACTGGATTCTGCGAATTTGATGACCCAAGCTATTCTTTGGATCGAATATTAAAGAGTATGCGATTAGCTTTAGATAATCAAATGCCATATAATTTAGAAGTAGCTGTGAGTTGTTTAAAATGGTTGAATGAAAGAGAATCGGAAAGGTTTGAAGATTTTCTAAATTTATTTAAACAGGGGAAGTGTGAAATAATTAATCCTTCATATTCTCAACCTTATAGCTTAATCATAAGTCAAGAATCTAATCTTAAACACTTTGAATACGGATTAAAGAATCTTAAGAAAATTGGATTAGATTCCAATATGTATTATTGCTCAGAAAGTTCAATTCACCCACAGATTCCTCAAATATTAAAAGGCTTCAATATCAAATATGCTTCGTTAAGAACTCGCCTATTAGGAGTTAATCCAACCGCTATCTCACCACATATTAATTGGATTGGATTAGACAACACCTCGGTCGATGCTATCGTAGACCAGCCAGGGATATTCAATGGGGAGTATTGGCATGGTACTTTTTTTCAAGAATTACCAAATTTATTATTTCAAGCTGTTGCTCGTCCTTTTATGAAAAGAATAGTTTATTCCAATCTTGAAGATTTCATGAATTACATGCCTTACCAAGAAGAAGTCTGGCGATTATCTAAATTTTCAAATGTTTTTGGAAAATTTTTAAGTTTTTCTGAATTCTTTGAATTGACTGAGAAAGATGGAGATTTTAAATACATAAGAGATGAATTCCATCTTAGTGATTATGTGTTTCAGTCATCCAAATTGTTCCTTTATAATAAAAATTCTGAGATATTTATTAGTGTATGTGAAATCTTAAACACAATCTTATATTGTTTTAACAAAGAATCTAAAGACACACTTTTTGAGAATTTATGGGAAAAACTATTACCTATCCAAGCTCACGATTGTTATGTGGGTCCCCACATAAGATCGGGAGATTATTCCCAAACTCAATTGAATATAGAAGAGCTCCGTAAGATAAACCTAACCAAAAACCCAAATAGTATTTCGGAGTTAAGTATTCAAATACACAAGGAAATACAAGACACATGTAATAACCATATGAATGTAGCACTTTCAGAAATAGCCACAGAAATTCTTAAAGATAGAATAGATATAGATAAAAATCCTAATACTTTATTCGTTTTTAATCCAACTCCGTATTCAAGAAGAGATGTTGTTTCCATACCAATGGACCAAAAAAAAATTCACCGAAAATTCATTGCGGAAGTACCAGGATTTGGGTGTAAATTCTATTCGACTGGTGAAGATCACAACCAAGTACTAAAATCAAAACCACATTTTCTCTACGACATAAAAATCTCAAACGAATTGAAAAAAATTGAGGTTAACTATAAGAATAAGCCTATTTATGAATTGTCCTTTCTTCCGTTAATTTCATATAATTTAGAGCTAAAAGAAAAGTATAGTAATGATTTAGAAGAGAAATACATTTTTAGAGGAAATGCTAAAAATCAGAGTTTTACGGTTGAAATAGCTCAATTCAGCGGAATAAATAGACTTGAGTTTACCCTTGAAACTAACTCAAAGAACCATGTTATAATCACACCGAAAGTTAATATACTAAAATCTCTAATTAATTATCCTTTTGGAATCGAAGAAACAAGAAGAAGACAAATCCAAACATTGGACTTTTTATGGCTAAAGGGAATTAATGAACAAATTATCTATATTCAAAAAAATAGTCAAAGATTTGAGATCAACCAAGGTAATTTTGAACTTAAGAACATTCTTTATGATAAAGGGAGATACGAATTTGCTATAGTTATTACAGATAAAAGCGATTCCCTCTCCGTTTTAAAATTTGTTTATTCTTATTATTTTAGGTTAGTAGGGATCAGTATTAATACACAGAGAGACATTCATGATGAAGAAAAATCCTTCTTGTCTATAAAACCCCCACTTCCAATAGTATCTTTATGTAGACGGAAAACTGGGTTGTATTTTAGGACATTTAATCCAACTAATGAAGTTATCGATGTTAACCTCAAAGGAAAAATGGTTGGGAATCAGGTAAAAGAAGTTAATTTTCTCTTAGATGAAATTACATCCGATAAATCTAATATAACAAAAATTAGACCTTGGAAAATTAAAACTTTTAAATTAAATGAAAAATAGATGATATGATTAATCTAATTCATCTAATCCTTTAATTTTTAGAGAAGGACGGGGTGGTACCCGGAAAAACTTTTGAGCGGGATAACCGATTGTTATAACACCCCAAACTTTACCCTTAATACCCGCAATTTTCTCTCGTACTTCTTTACTTGCTGCTAAAACCCCATGAGCTAACCCTATCCAGCAAGTCCCTAATCCCAAAGATTGGGCGCTTAACATCCCATATGTTAGAGCTATAGTAGAGTTCATACTATCGTTTGGATTAGTAGAGTGAATAATCATTACATGTGGGGCGCTATAAAATATTGTATCGAAGCCGATTTCTCGAGCTTTTTTAGCACCTTCAGCATAATTTGGGCTATTTGTAGCAATTAATGCATCTATAACTGAGTCTGATAATTTTTTAATAATAGCTTTATCTGAAATGATGGTACATTCCAAAGTTCGGATGTTAGCACCTGTGGGAGCATACTTCATAGAATTTAAGACTTGTTCTATTACAGCTCTTGGAACTTTTTTGTTTTTAAATCCTCTAATAGATCTTTTAGCACTCATGAACTTATGCATAGTTTCATATGGGATTAACGTACTAGGGTTTTGAGCTGCTTTAAATGATAATACCTCGCCAAGATCTTCGTGGAGAATGGCGTCTGAAGGGCACATGGCAATACAGCGCCCATCTAAATTGCATCCATTTTGAGGGTCATTGAATACTATTTTATCCTGTTCCTTATCTCGACTAAATAATCTAGGGCATACAGTTAAGCAAATGTTACAATCGTTGCATTTTTCGTAATCGATTCCTATTATTGGCATACTTTTTCAATTTTTCTTTGTATTGAAATTTAGCTTTTCTAAGTTATTAACGAACTTAGTCCATTAAATTTTAATTTTTTGATTTAGAGCAACTTAGAACTGTTTCCTTAATCTTTTTTACAATGAACAATATTAAATAATGTGAATTAACTATGGACGAGAAAAACCGAAAAGATCAGACATTGGAGTTAATAAAAAATAGGAGAACGATACGCGCCTACGATCCTAAACCTCTCTCTCAGGAAGCAGTAGACACCATAATTCACGGCGCAATGAGAGCTCCTACAGCCGGAAATTTGATGATGTATTCCATAATTCAAGTAAGCGATCAAAAATTAAAAGATAGATTAGTAAAAACTTGCGATAACCAACCCCATATAGCTAAAGCGCCGTTAGTCCTATTATTTTTAGCCGACATGCAAAGATGGTGGGATTACTTTAAGCTAAGCAAAGTCGAGGAGAAATGTAATGAAATAGGGAAAGAATATCAAACACCCCAAGAATCTGATTTGCTTCTTGCTTGTTGTGATGCGTTAATCGCAGCCCAAAACTCTGTAATAACTGCTGAGGCACTAGGCATAGGTTCCTGCTATATTGGAGATATTATGGAAAATTATGAAATTCACCGCGAGATGTTTGATCTGCCGAGATGGGTATTTCCCATAACATTGATTTGTTTTGGGTATCCTAGAGGAGATAAAAACAAGATTCCCCTCACATCGCGCTATGCTCAAAAATTTATACAGTTCACAGATAAATATTCAAGACTAAGCGAAGAAGACTTTAAAGAGATGCTAAAGGACGAAGAGAGACCAATGATAGTAAAAGAAGCTCAAAATATGGGGCAACAATTCTATCTTGGTAAGATTGGTGCAGACTTTTCAATAGAAATGCGTCGTTCAGTTAAAGCAGCACTTAAAGAATGGCTTAAAAAAAATTAAAGTAAAAAAAAGATTTAAGATTATTAACCTTACAAAATAATATCATCCCAAGCAGCCCGTTCTTTATCGAGGAATTTTTCAGCTACTTGAAACTCGTGATCTATTAAGATCGTTGATCTCTTATCAATATCGTACGACGGCCACTTAGGTATACCCTCGTGGTTTGGGTTTCCAGTACGAGCAAAAGCAATCCAAGCGTCCATAACTTTATGGCTAATGGCATTTAAACCTGGACTTTTACCTACAAAATCTTCAAAACTAGGATTATTTAGTGTGTTAAAAACGAAAGGTATCTCAAGAGCGTGGCATGCTCCTAAAACTCCGTCAAGACCTGGAGAGGGCCAAGTAAATAAGTAATTATACGTATTGGTTTGATGTTTACTCTGCGCTTCAAGCAATCGTATTGTAGAAATGCGGAAGATATAGTCGGTAATTAGAGCATTCAAAACTTCCTTTATCTCTGTAGAAAAATTACCTTCCCTTGCTTGGATGTAAGTATCGACCATCGTTTTAGCCTTCTTAAGATCAATACCTAACTGACCCAAATACCCGATTAAAAGTTTATCCCCATCATCAAAATTTAAATTATTTATTTCAGGATTAAGAGCAGTAAATAATTTAGCCTCATCCAGATTCGTGCCTATCATAAATTCAATATCCTTACAATCACCATTTTGAAACGCTTTTAAGGGATGTATTGGCAATGTTTCACCATCTATAAGAGGTCGAAAAGCAAGAAGGTTTCCAGAATCTTGAGCTAATAACTTATTTTGGGCATCAATTATTTTTTCTGGAGAAATCTTTCGTAACGCATCAAGATTTCCTTTTTCAATGCCGAGCATCTTCATTAAATTTTTTGAAGGTTTCTTTGTTACTTTTGAGCCAATTGCTGGAGCACTTTGAGCTATTATACGATTAAAAAGTCCACTCGCAGCAGGCATTGCGGCTAAAGCAACTACTGAATAACCCCCAGCAGATTCACCAAAAATCGTAATATTATTTGAACTCCCTCCAAATAATTCGATATTATCGTGGACCCATTTAAGTGCTAAAATTTGATCTAAATGTCCAACATTAGCCGTAACACCGGGAATATATAAATAACCTAAAGCGCCTAACCGATAATTAATAGTAACTACCACAACATCGCCACGCTTGGCCAAGGCTGAGCCATCGTACATGGGGTCAATCCCCCCTCCCATAAGAAATGCGCCTCCGTGAATCCAGAACATCACTGGACGTTTCTTATTGTCTATTTCAGGGGTCCAAATATTAAGATTCAAACAGTCTTCGCTTTCAGGTAGAAGTTTACCCGTAAAATCTTCGAGCTGAGTATAGCCTTGGTACGAACAATGTCCATATTTAGTAGCATCTAATATGTCATCCCAAGGTTTTTTCGCAACGGGAGGAGAAAATCGTAATTCGTTTACGGGAGGTTCTGCATAGGGAATTCCCTTAAATATTACTAATTCGTTCTCTTTAAAACCCTGTATCTTTCCAGAAGTGGTATTTATTATATCCGATTTATCCATTTTCATCATATTTTATTTTAAATTATTTGATATTAATTATTACTGTAAAAGTGTGGATTTCTAAAGAAGTAATCGTAATTTACTTATCTTAAATTGACAAAAATATCAAAAGAAAGAAATAAAAAAATTGAAAATTTTAATGTGTTTTATTTAATATATTATATTCCCAATTCTGCTAGCTTTTCTTTGTTTTCTTTTACTTTCTCAGGCGTTATATTAAAAAATCTCCAAAGAATGATAGTCGCAATAAACATGAAAATCATAGGTACTATTGCAAAATGTATCTGAATCCCCAATACTGCCTCAGGTGGTTGGGGAGGAAGTGGATCACCAGGAATTCCTGAGCCAGGGACGAAGTTTGTAACAGTATGTATAATGTAGAAAGTAAGAGCTTGAAAAACTAGCGCTGCTCTGCTAACAAAGGTTTGAAAACCTTGATATATTCCCTCTCTTCTTCGACCAGCCATAACTACGGCTTCATCTATTGTAATTGAAAAAACTGGTGATATCATGACCCAATACCCGCCTTCACAAAAACCCCAAATGAATATAAAGATAATCATTATAACATAATCAGTAATGAAGAAGAGCGGTAACGTCCCAATCGTTAATACAGCAGCAGCAATAATCATTGTTTTTCGATCGTTATTTGTTTTATCCGCAATTTTTCCCCAAATAGGCATTGAAACAAACATTCCTATGAGTAGAAACGCCATTATTAGCATAACATCGCTTGCTTCCACACGTACAACAGATTCTGCAACATATGCGATGGATCCAATCATAGTAGCTACTAACGATTGATAAAACATAAAAGAAATTACGTAAGCCATAAAGTTTTTATGTTTTAAGACGCTTTTAAATTCTTTAAAAAACGGTTCCCTATCCATGCCCTCTTCACAGCTCTCGAGATAACAATCAATCCGCACTTGATCCTCGCGGCTCCCAGGGATTGCAAGCGCTAATGCAATCATACAGATAATAACTACTACCCCTGCTTGGAGTATATATGAATCTCTTTGATCCCATACTATAAAAAGACTAGGAATAATAGATCCAAAGGCAGTTCCTACAGCCCCAATTAGAGTGCTTAAAATTGAGGCATTCCTACGTTCACTATCGCCACGAAACTTGTCTGGGAAGATTGAGTAAAAATTGACGCCAAATATTGAAGCAAAAGTATCATATAAACATGTCATAATCACGATCCATGCAAACAAAATGAAAGCACCTTCGGTTGGATCTACAACGGGGGGCGTGAATATGAGCAAATAGCTTAATATCCAAGGAACTCCTCCTATTAGAACCCAGGGAAGACGACGTCCCCATTTTTTTGTAAATTTAAACGGTCTATTAGTTAGCCAGCCTACTAATGGGTCATTCACCGCATTCCATATGGCAAAAATGATAAATCCCATACTAGTAAACAACCCATCCAAGCCTATTACGCGTTCGTAAAAGAAGAAAACATACGCACCAAAGCACATATTAAAGAATTCAGTAATAAACTTCCCGAATCCATAAGAAACCATACTCTTTTTAGAGTGTTTAATCTCTATCGTTTCTTTTTCCATTTGTATTACCTCGATTAAATTTTAGTGAGTTTTTTTTTATTTTAAATATTTTAAATAAATGAATTTACGTTTGGAACTAATTTAAAGTTATATTTTAAAAAAAAATTTTAGTAATTTAGGAATAAGATTGATCTAATCCATAAAAGAAGTAATTTTTTTAAACATTCATAATCATGTCGGAATAGTATTCGACTAAGAGGATAATCATTAATTCTCCTAATTTCTTGAACACTTTAACTTTACCATTGTCTAGTCTCCGTAAACGCTTTAAACATTTCCACAACCCAAATTTATCGTTATCTTTAGTACCTAATGCTTCTGTATACTCCTCTCCTGCAAGTAAGAAACCCCCTAAACCACCAAGCGGAGGCCACTTATTAAGAGCCGCTTCGAAATCTCTTTCTAACTCTTTATTCATAATCTCAAGTTTTGTTTCATCCAATACTCCTAACGCAGCTCCGAGTGAATGTTCAAAATGACCCGCATGTGCGATGCTTAATAATATTTGTATTAATTCTCTTTTAATCTGTCTTGGATTTTCTTCTTCTCTCGCGAGTTCTATCGAAAGCTTAGTTACTTCATCTAAAACTCTATCTTCGATTTCTTCAGCAAAATCTTCTGAAGCAGAAATAATTAGTTTTTTTAAATTTAATGCATCTTGAATTTCATTAGTATAGTGAACGAGAGGTCTATTTCCGCCATGTCCTGAATAAATAAAAATATATGATGTCGGTAAATTCATTTTTTTATAAATTTCAATATGAAATCTAATAAAATCTATGATATTTGGAACGATTTCTTCAACTGGTATGGATTTGGGCGCCCAATCTTTCGCAATTGCCGTGAAATTATCAGTTGCCCATGGTATATGAGCGACATATCTCGCTCCAGTTCTACATGAAATAAGATGAGCGACGCGTTGGGAATGTAAATCGTCGATGTTTCTTGGTAACGCGTATCCATGACCTTCTACAGGATTACCAATAGAAAAAATCAACCACTTCCCCTCGTTTTTACCAAATGGACCCCAATCGTCCATTTTTCCTTCAAGTGTAATTCGATTAATTTTCTGGGACATAGTCACGATTCAGAAAAAAATTATAAAAGTTTTATCTTTAATTCTTTAAAAAGTTAAAATCTAAAGTAAAAAGATAAGTAGGTAAGAATTAGGACCAGAAGATTATTCTTTGTCTTTTATCTCTAAATTCATAACTTCAAACTTGTTGTGAATTATCTCATAAATTTTAAACTTTCCATTATCCATTGCATGCTGAACTAGTTCTGTGATCTTTCCTTGGTTAAAGAAGCTTTTTTTAACAATTTGCTCTACTTTAGAATAAATTAATTCAGTAATTTTATAATTGAATCTATTTTCTTTCTTTTCATTAAGAAGCTCGGATAACTCAAGATGTTCTTTGTGATCCCAAATATATTGGAGCAGTTCGTCGATGCCTTCACCGTTTATAGCGTCAGTTAATACAACTGGGGGTCTATAACCGCTTTGAAATGTTGTATCGTCTAACATCATTTCAATTTGCACAGCGATATCTTCTCCTCCTAAATCTTTTTTGTTTACATCGTAGATATCTCCAATCTCGATAATCCCCGCTTTTTGCATCTGAATAACATCGCCGTAACCAGGAACTAAGATAACTACAACTGTGTATGCTAAATTGTAGATGTCAAATTCAGCTTGTCCAACTCCAACCGTTTCAATAATGATTATATCCATACCGAAAGCTTCGTACAACATACTAATGTCAAATACCGCTCTTGATATTCCTCCCTTATACCCTCTTGACGCAAGGCTACGCATAAACACATTAGGATGCAATGAGATATTAGTCATGCGGACTCTATCTCCTAAAAATGCTCCTCCGCTAAAAGGACTCGTTGGATCTACAGAGATAATCCCTACAGATTTTCCTTCATCTAATATTTTTTGAGAAATAGCTCCTGTTAAAGTACTTTTGCCAACTCCCGGAGAGCCAGTCAATCCAATGATATAAGAATCGTTGTTTATATCTTCAAAATGCTTAAAAATCTTATACGCATTCTCAGGTTCATTTTCAACAATGGTAATTAATCTTGCTAAAGCAATTTTATCTTTCTTCTTAAACCTATCAACGAGCGACTCAATAGTTTTATCATTTGTCAAGTAGATACATCCTCAATAAAAATTAGCTACAAAATAATAATTTGAGAAAAGAAATATTACATGTCTTTTTTATTTTTTGACAATCGTTTTGATATGCTTGATAAGATCGGTTATCTGAAAAAAATGAGAGGGATTAAATTCCTTCTTTTTTAACTTCTTTTAGAATAAAGGAGAGAAGAAATGAGATTAGCGAAAGGACAGATAATACCATCAATGCCGGAAAATAATCTCCGGATGGAGTAGTGAATCCTTCAAATCCCAAAATGAACAATATCCCACTAATCGAACCTACCACCATTAACATCCCGTTGGAACTTGCTTCCGGAACAGGCACAGTAATGTCAACGGCATATTCTAATAAAACAGGACCAACAGATAATAAGCCGAACCCTAATAGAAATCCGAAAATATACAGCATAACTGTAGTACTCGCAAATGATATGACGAAAAAAGAAGTAACGGCAACTAGTAGCGAGATTTTTATTAACAATGCCCTTTTTCTCAATTTATCTGCTAAGGTTGACATCAATACAGCTCCTATTATCCCACCCAAAATCAATAATCCCCCAAGATTCCCGACTTCGATAGCTTTTAAACCTCTGGGAACAACAATAAGCTCAATATAAGTTGATACCATATTAAATGCTCCAAGACCTACAAAAAATATAATAATTATAATCCCGAACTGTTTATTAAGTAAGAGCATTTTTAAACCACCTTTTAACTCAGTACGCTCTTTTTTAACCGTGATTGATGGTGATGTGGGCGGTTTATCCCGAGCTATTATTACGAAAAGTATTCCAATAATTAACGAATATAATCCATAAATTAGTAACATTACTTCAAGATTGAAGGTTATAACTATAATTGGGGTTAAAACCATACCAAGAGCAATACCTAAAAGTTGAGAGATTACTGAAAGACCAGTTGCTGTATTGCGTTCCGATTCGGGAAACCAATTTGCGGATAATAATGAAACACTGTTTAGGAAAAACGGCTGGCTTACAGATATCATGATTTGAATGAATAGAACTAAAAGATAATTTGGTCCAGCTAAAACTCTTAGGAACCCAAAAACTCCATTAATCATAGCTCCTAATCCAACACCTATCCTGAAACCAAATTTGTTGATAAACCAAGTCGCAAAAAACGAAACAGGGATATAGACAATCATAAAAATCGTCGATAAAAAAAGAATCTCAAATTCACCTACATTATAGTAGTTAGCCGCTTCTAAAGTTACCGTCGCATAAGAGATCCACAAAATCTGCAATGATAAATTTCCTAACATAAAAACAATTAAAAGAAACCAACGATATGCATAAACTTGCACCCTATCTTCAGTCACTATCTTTTGCCTTGATCCTCAGATTCGTAGTAGTAAAATAAAATATTTGGATAGAAAAATGTTTAAGAGAAAAAAAAGTATTATATTTGGTTTTGTTCTTTGAATTGTTAAAAACTTATTAAGAATCTTTAGATGCTCTAGCATCTTCAATTGATTTCATGAATCTTTCCTTAATCTCCACAACAGAAAGTGGCAAAATAGGAACATTTTCGTACTCATCTGTAATAATAACATGAAATAGAAAAGGACCATCGTTTTTTAGAGCCTTTCTCAAACATTCTGCTAGATATTCTGATTTTGATATAATTTTGATATTAGATTCTGGAAATCCATAAGCTTGAGCTACACCGCTTAAATTTACATCATTTAAAGCATAGGTTTCAGTATTTCCGGTGGACCCCCATACTCCATTATCCAGAAGGATTACAATTAAATTCTTTGGTTTTTTATGAGCTAAGATCGATAAAGACCCAGCATTCATCAATAGTCCTCCATCACCTTCAAAACATATAATCTTCTGATTTATATCCTCTAAACTTAACGCTAGTCCAAGCGCTAAGGTATAGGAATGTCCTAGACACGATGTAAAATAAAAATTTCTCTCCCTATCTTTTAACTTATGTAATTCTCTGCTTGGATGACCGATATTAGAAAGAATAAATTCTTTTTCTATTTGATTTACAATTTCAGAGATCACTTTATGTCTGGTCATATTAACTTGGACTCTTTTCATTGGAATTGTGGTGCCTTTGAAATTCCTTGTTATATTTTTCTTACTTTCAATTCTATAAAGAGGTTTAGAATGATCAGGTTCTACTAATAATGCTATATGTTGTCCTTTGTCATATTCTTCTAATAATTCTTGAAACTTTTTAAGATCTGAAATATATTTAACAGAACAATGCTTAAATCCAACTAAATCTAGAATCTCTTTTGATTTTGAACCAACAGGCTTTTGAGCACTGATTTTTTCATTCTCTAACCCTCGATGACTTATTATTAATAAATTAGGAATTCTGTATGAACCATCAAGATGGCTATTTAACGAAAGCATCTGGGTGAGCATGTTGCCTAGACCTTGGTTTTGAATTACCATGGCGGTTTTTCTACCTCCAAGATAAGCTCCGGCGTTCAATGACACTCCACTTTCTTCCCTTACAAGGGGAATGTGAATCAATGGCTTATCTGTATTTTCTAAGGTTTTTCCATCAAGCTCTTCAAGCTTTTGTATAAATTGTAAATTATGTGAGCAAGGTAGAGTAGAATAGAAAGTTATACCATGCTCAGAACACATTTTAAAAATTTCATCGTAAATATCCATTAAAGTATCATCTTTTTAATTGGGCAAATAGGAAAATTGTTCAAATGATCTAAATATTTAATGTAATTAATACCAATACTAAAGACTAAATGTTTCAAAATTATAAAAATCCTATACATCTTTTAATTTACAGAATAACTCGGAAAATTTTGAATCTTTTCGATAAAAAACCGGAGGTTGTCCTATAGGAGCTTTAACTTTTTTAACACCTTTTTTAAATTCTATCCCTGACCAAATATGAATCCAAATATCATCCGGAAAATAAACTTCCCCTTCACTTGAATTTGGCTTTATTACAGGGGCTACCAACAAATCTTGACCAAAAAGATATTGATATTTGATTTTATGAAGTTTAGGATCATTTTCATAGTGGAGATAACATGCTCTAATGGGTGGAAATCCCTTTTTTATATACTCATTTGATATATATTGCAAATATGGTTTTAAATAAGAAAATCTTTGACTCATTTTTGCAAAAAATTCAAGAGTTTCGTCATCAGAATCAAATTGCCAATTATCGTATGGTCTAATGCTTTCGTGAGTTCGCATTGTCATTGTAAAAACGGCCATTTCAGCCCATCTCATGAAAATCTCTTTATCTCTATAAATATTATCCAATGAATGGAAACCACCAATATCATAATGATAATACCCTATTCCACAAATTCCTGACGAGATTCCCGCAACAATTACTGTTGGTAATCCATCATGCATGCTCCAATTAACAAGTTGATCTCCAGCCCATAATAGGGTTGTATATTGTGATAGATGAGAATAACCCGCTCTTGTGAAAAACACTATATCACCTAACCTCCCGGCTTCTTCTAGTGCTTCCAAATTAGTTTTTGCAAAGATTACAGGGTATTTATTATGAAAGTCCTTGGGATCCTCTCCGGAGTGTAACACAACTTTAGTTGGAAGATATTCTCCATAATCAGCCATCCAACCAGATAATCCGATATTTATCATGTTCTCTTTTATTACGCCCTTTAACCATTTAAGAGTATCAGGATTACTGAGATCTAGCAAAATTTTATCTCCACTATCAGTTTTAATAATATAGGCGTTTCCATTTTGATCCTTGATACATAATCCTTTTTCAATAGCTTCTCTATGTTGATTTCCGTTAGGAGCAAGCATAGAATTGATATATCCAAGAAATTTTATCCCCTCACTATTAAGGTTCTTTATGAATGCTGGTAAATCCGGATACAATATATCATCGTATTCCCAGTTCCATAGCAACCTTTTAGTCGGCCCAATAATATTCACTCCTTGCCAGTCTTGACACCATACGGCTCCAATGCTTACCCCTTTCTCTAAACTCTTTCTTATTTTTTCCATAACAATATTCTTTCCACCTTGTATCCCCAACCATACTCCATCATAAACCCATTCAGGTAATTCTGGTTGCCTTCCTAAATATTTTGAAAGATGAGAGACAGTATCAAGAGCAGTTTGATACTTTCCAATTATAATTTTATCTGGGATATTCCAGAAATATAACTCGTGGTACTCAGGATGAGTAAAATCAAACACAGCATAACAGAAGCTCTCACTGTGGAAATAATAGTTTTCTGACGAAACAAAGGTTGGTTGAGGAAAATAAGTTGTATACCAATCACCTGTTATAGGAGGATCACCTCGTCCTACGCCTTGTTCTTCAACCCATAAAGGGACTTTTTTTCCTCTTAAATTTACTTCAGAAAATTGTTCTCCACATCCGTATATTGCTTCACTTTCATTTGCCCGTATCTTAAGCCAAAATCTATTGATATCTATATTTTTCGACAAAGATCTAATTTCTAGGCGATCTTCAATTATGCTATACGAGATATTAAGCATATTTTCTCCGGCTCTAAACGCCATTTCAATTTTATTGTCTTCTTGACTTAATATTTCATACTCTCGAAGCTGTAGTTCAACAACATCTTTTTCTTTTATTTTAAAGTGACCGTGATGTGATTTGAATTTTCCTTTCCCACTCCCAATTTTTACACACGGATTTTGGTTGGAATGTTCTAAAATAAAATAGTCCTTATAATACAGCTTAAAACCGCTATCTATTGATTCAATTTTTAACATTTTTAACAATAATCAGATTTTAATTTATTATTGAATTACATCCCATCCTTTAATCTTTGCGAATATTTCTAATGGTCGGATATAATCATCATATACAACAGATAAGTGATGAGCTATTCCATTATCAATTATCTTCTTCAAAACATCCCGTACATGATCTTCAAAAACTACTTTAGCATAAGTACCTTTCAATTCTTTTTCCATCGGAATTATAATTCCCTTCTGCAAAAAGAGACGATACTCTCTAGGAGCGTAATCAATTCTTAAAAATGAGACCTGTCCAGATTTCATGACAAAATCAGCGGTCACTCCTTTTCCTCCTGCAAAATAGGGTTCCAAAGATCGATTACAATTTCCATCCCAGAGATTACAAGGAGCTACTCCACAATGCCATAATAAAGCGAAACTCTCCTTAAAATCTACTTGAGAAAAATCCGCTAAATAAGGTGTTTCTGCTCCAATTGCAGAATGTGCAACCACAGATAAACACCCGAGTATATCCCCTTCACACGTTAATATTTTACCTTCAGCTTGTAATATTGACATTGCAGCACATGGAGCAATACCAAAATCAGCGGCAAATTCAGGCCAACATCTAATAGCTAAAGCATCTAATTGATTACTTTCCATAAATTCAGTAAACTTAATTGTAAGTTCTGCAACCTTACCTAATTGTTGTTCAGAAATAGCTGAAACATCAAAAATTTTCTTTATTTGTTCAATTCCTTCTTTAACTTTATCTGCATCAACATCAAAATTATAAATTTCATTTAATTCGTAGTGATCAATGAGAAGACCAAGTTCTTTATATAAATCTAATTCATCAATATCTAAATTAAAAAACCCCTTAGCTCTGTAACCTATTATCCCAATATGTTTTGTTGCGAAAGCTTTTATAATTCTTAACGCATCTAACCAATCTTCGTCTATTTGGTCTCCAATTATAACATGATAGTTTTTTACTCCTGCTTTATACAAATTACTTGAGTTTAAATTTATTCCGCATACCGAGTTAAGACGAATTTTTCCTCCGTCGTATGGTAATTCCTCTAAACCCCACAGTAAAATTGGCTTTTGAAGTACTTTATTTAATTCTAAAATCAAGTGTCCTAATGCAAAAGTTCCGCTAATGCAAACTAATCCATCAATATTTTTTGATTTCAAATCCTGAGCTGTTGCTTGAGCATCCTTAATTTCAATTATTAATTCTGTGTTGATTACCCATTCGATAGTTTCAATTTTTTTTAAATTTGATTGAATATCTTTAAAAATTTCTCCTGCGGCATTATAATCAAAAGTCTTTCTTGCTATACAAACAACTCCAACTTTAATTTTTTCTTTCAAAAATATTCACCATTTTATAGAGAGCCTAACTCGGTATCATCCCAAGCATCTTGAAAAATCTTTAATCCCTTATCAGTAAAAGGATGATAAAAACTATCCTTATAGACCTCGAATCCGGCAGTAACTATATCAGCTCCAATTAACGCGGCATCAACGATTTGCTTCGCAGATCTAACTGCGGCAACTATTATTTCGGTTTCGAAGTCGTAATTCTGGTAAACTGTTTTTATATCGCTAATTAAACCATAACAATCTACTCCAACACTTTCTTGCCATCCGACAAATGGAGAGCAATATTTCGCCCCTAATCGCCCTACTTGAATAGCTTGTGATGTTGTAAACACTAAAGTTACATTTACTTTTATACCTTCCTCAACTAGGTTTTTAGTAGCAACTAGCCCTTGTTCTGTGCATGGAATTTTGATCACGAAATTTTTAGATATACCTGCAATCTCAGTTGCCATCTTAATCATATCTTTCGCGTCTTCTAGGTGAGGATCAATCTCAACAGAGATCGGGAAATCCATGTCTTTAAATTCCTCCGCAAATTCTTTTATAACTGTGAAAAAGGGCTTGCCTGAACTCTTAATATGTTTTGGGTTGGAAGTAACTCCATCTATTTTCCATTTTACCAGGGCATACTTAATCTCATCTATTTTAGCACTATCCAAGAAATATTTCATGTTTTAAACTTCCCATCTTATATTGCTTTCTACTTTTTATAATTTTATAAAGATTATAAATATTAGAGCATTACATACGGGCGATAGCCGTAATCATAAGGAAAAACCTAATATATAATTTAAAATATAAAAGAAAGAATAAAAGGAAATTTTATTTTTTGACATGTGCTTTAATAAATTCAGCTATGTCGTTAGTCATTGAACCAGGACCATACACATTTGCTACGCCAATTTCTTTTAGTTTTGGAAAGTCTACTGCTGGGATTACTCCTCCAACTAAAATTAATATGTTATCAAACACGCCTCTTTCTTTTAATAAATCGATTATTTGTTTAGTGTATGCGAAGTGAGCTCCACTGTGTATTGATAAGCCAAGTACATCTACATCCTCTTGAATTGCTGCCTCAACGATTTGATTAACATTTTGGAATCCTCCAAAAATGAGTTCCATTCCAGCATCTCTTAAAGCTCTGGATACTACAATACCACCTCTCCAATGACCGTCGATTCCGGGTTTTGACATTAACACTCTTATTTTTCTATCGCTCAGATTTAACACCTCACTTAAATGGCTAAGGGTGGTTCCCAAATGCCCCATATCTCTCTATAAATATCACATATTTCTCCTACAGTTGCTCCTTCTCTTGTAGCTTCCATAATAATGGGCATAACATTCTCCTCTTTCTCACATACTTCCCTTAGCTTGTCCAAAATTTTCTCCAGTTTTGCATTATCTCTTCTTTCTTTTAACTTTTTGATCCTATTCACTTCAATATCTATAGCTTCTTGCGATGTCCTGAAAACATCGGTAACTGTATCGTAAGGGACCTTGTATTTATTGATGCCGAGCATGATTTCTTCTCCCTTTTCTATGCGAGTCCTTCTTTTATGGAACGCGTCTCTCATCTCTTTATAGAGCCAACCTGTCGATAATGCTTTATCTATGGAACCTACTTTTTGAATTTTATCCATGTAATTCCAAACTCTTTCTTCAACTTCATCGGTCAACCACTCAACATAATAACTTCCTGCTAAAGGATCTATAGTATTAGTGATTCTCGTTTCATCTGCGATCACTTGTTGGGTCCTTAAGGCAACCAAGGCTGCTTGCTCAGATGGTAGACAGATCGCCTCGTCGTACGAATTTGTATGAAGAGATTGGCATCCCCCTAAATTAGCTTCTAGTCCTTGTATCGCAGTGCGTACGATATTAATCATTGGTAATTGTGCGGTTAAAGAGCTTCCCGCAGTTTGGACATGGAATCTAAAACCAAGATTTTTGGGATTTTTCACTTCGTATTTATCCTTCATGAGTTTATACCAAATCCTTCGAGCTGCTCGGTACTTTGCTACTTCTTCGAAGAAATCCTTATGAGCAGCCAAATGAAAAGCTAACCTTCCAACAAAATCGTCAGCCTTCCATCCTCTTTCGACTAAGTTGTCAATATGAGAACAAGCGCTAGCAAAAACAAATCCAAGCTCTTGAATTGCATCTATGCCACCCTCTCTATAGTTATATCCAGTAAAGTTAATAGGATGCCAAAGCGGAACATTCTTTTGAGCCACTGTCCATTCAATAAAATCGCACGCTACTCGTAATAAATGATTTGGTGGACTGTTCTTGTAAGGGATATAACCGACGGTCATCGTTAATATATCGTTTTGTGTTGTTCCCATTAGATTTTTTATATCGTATCCACGCATTTGGGCCATGTTGAAATACATAGCACATACAGGAGCGCTTGTAAAAGGCTCTACGACCAATGCTACGCTAATTTTATCTATAGGAATGTCTTCTGTTAGTGCAAAAAGACTATCAATGCAATAGAGAGGAACACCGGATGTTCCAACTTCAGGTGCGCCATCTGGATTTGTTGGGTCAATCCCATTAAATGTTAACGCATCTACAGCCGCACTAAACCCGGTTTCGCCGTTTTCGTATAGGTATTTCCATCGCAAATTGGTCTCTTCGGGTGATCCAGAAATATTTCTAAATTGAAATACTTTTTCCATGTCCCGAGAATAACCGCATCGTCCATAGGCGACCACGATACATATTTGGGTATACACCCCGGGTGTACGGAGGCTCTCCAGGAAAGCCTATGCTTCCCAAATAATCACCCTTTACATCTAAAGGAGTATATAATTGCTTGATAGGGATTTCAGAATCGGTTACAAACTTCACATCTCGTTCTTTCGCATTTTTATGTTTTTCTTCCCATTTCGCTTTTTCTTGGCTAATTTTATTTAAAAAGTTCTTATCGAACATACTTTAAAATCACTATATATTTTTTTTAATTTAAGTAATAGAAATGTTTACATCTAAAAAAATTTAATAAATTTAGAGATTTTTAATTAAAAAATTGTCATTCTTAAATCTCTTTTTATAGAATCTGTTGAGTTTATAAAATAAAGATTTTCTTTCCCTCAAATAGTAATTTTTGTACCAAAACCAGAAATTGGGGCAATCAGCTTCAGTTTTTTTAAAATGTGGTTTATATTTATGTGCATAAAAGTTTTTGTAATATTTCATAAGAAATTCACCTTTAGATAGCATTTGTCTGTCTCGAAACCTACGATTCAATTCTAAAATTATTTCATTGCTAAGACCCTCCCAAATATATACAATCCTATTATCGATTTTATCAGTTTTATTTCGAAGTTGTTTAGCAATGGATTTATGTTGATTATGTGTGAGTAATAATTCAAATATATGAACTAATAGCTAAGATTCGCCAGTATTTTCACTTATATGCTCAATATCTCGGGCTAACTTACAATGAGGAAAATAACGCTTATTTAAATGGAACAATCTATCTTTTGAAAAATGATGGTTCTTTACTTAAAAGAATTATAGAATTTACTACGGAAGAACCCATAATAAGTTCATTTACAGAAATTAAACCCGAGCAAATTTCAGAATTAAAAGTGTACCTTAATAGTCTGCGTTTTTATTGGAAAAAAAAATATTATAAATTTATATTTCGCCCTCAGTTAGATCAAATAGTAGTCTTCGACGATTTACTATTTATGTAAAACCGTTAAACCAAAAAAAACAAAAATATCTAAGCCGAATTGGAAGAAAAGGTGGTAAAACTTCATAATAATGTGCTTAGTTGAAATTAGAGATTAAATAAGTACTCTATTCTTAATGAAATTTTTACCGTGAAAGTCTACAGTGTCTAAATAATCCCCTTTAATATCTAGTTGAGTGGATAACCTCTTTACATGAATTTCAGGATCTATAACGAAGAAAAAATCTAGAAAAAAGTTTTAAATTGGTTTGTATAAATTAATTTAACTCTTTAGAAAAATATTTAAAATAAACTTGTGAGAAACTCCTTCGAAAAAGTAAAACATGTGTTAAAAAATGAGTCAAATTCAGATAAGTTTTCCTAATGAACCAGTAAAAAATAAAGAATCCTTAATTAAAGCTCTAAATGAAACGCTTAATATTAAAAGTATTATTTTATTGGAGGGTGCTAATAATTCATTAGTCATAATCCGTTGCCCAAGGAATATGGTTCCTAAAGTACTTGAAACACTGAATGAAATCGGAGTAGGAATCGAATTTGGGATAATAGATATACTAAAATTACAAGCAACGATTCCAGAACAAAAAGAAGAACAAACAGAACTTTCCGAAGAGCTTTCAAGCAGAGTATCCATAGAAGAAATCAAATCCTCAATAAAGGAGGGAATGGATTTAAAATTTGATTATTATTTCTTCATTATAATAGCTGCTCTTATCGCAGGATCAGGGCTAATTTTAAATTCTTCTGCGATTATTATCGGGGCAATGATCATATCTCCATTAATGGGTCCTATTCTAGGTGTTTCATATGGAATAATAAGCAAAAATTATCGATTAGTCAATAAAGGAATATTTGGGCAAATAATTAGTATTTTAATAGCAATTTTAATAGGCATTTTACTCGCAAGCTTAGCATTCCTTATTTTTGGTACACCTTCCATAACACATGAAATGATGATTAGAAATTTTCCGACGATTTTTGATTTGATCGTATCTATCAGTGCGGGTTTAGCAGTAGGATTTGCCATCACAGGAAAACTACAATCTTCTTTAGTAGGTATTGCTATTGCAGTATCCTTGATGCCTCCTGCAGTTAATATCGGAGTCTCTTTAATTTATGGAAATACACTTTTATCATTTGGGAGTCTTGTTCTTTTAATATCAAATGTTCTTGCTATTAATTTCATGGCATATTTGATATTTAAAATTAAAAAAATTAAAATTTTAGAAAAAAAATACATTTTTTGGGAAGGCCCCGAGGAAAAGGTAGGTCAATTAAGTTTGGGTGTAAAAATAGGTAAAAAACAACCTAAAAAAGCAAAAAAAGTTAAAAAAAAACTCAAAAATATTAAGTACTAAAAGAATTTCGATCAAAATAGTAATTTTTTTGATAATATCATTTCTATTAATTTTTTTCTTGAATCCTTCATAAAATTGTATAAGTAAGACAATAAACACGATTCCAAATAAAAATTTTGAAGCGATTAAAAATTTCTTTTTGATTTCTTCTTTGTTTTTAACTCTGGAGGAAATTTAATAATAAATGAAAATTATAAAAATTTTCAAGTAAGGATCCCTCACGGAATTCTAAATTCATGAATTATATTAAAAACATCGTTAGCAAATTTTGGTTGAAAATCAAATATTTTTTGGGCATTAAATGTTAATAATCGAAATTTAACTACTATGCTTACATTATAATCTACTATATCAAATTGGGGTTTTATTCTAAAAATGTTCTTCTCATGGTATGAAGCACAAAGTTGTGCTACTTTATCGATGATTACTCGAAATCCCCGATATGGAAATGACATTCTAAAAGTAAAATTATATAATTTTGGATATATCTTCGTTGAAAAGGACTCGTAGGCTTTTTTTAAATTATCTTCGAATTCGTTCTTTGAACTCGAAATACCTTCATAAAGACCCTTGAAACCAATATCTTGAGGGGCTAAGATTTTCTGTTTAAAAGCTTCAAGAGTCTTCTTCTTACCTAGTTTGATTGTATAATTTACTATTTTTGATGAAATAACTTGGGCATTTGATTTTTCAATGATTAAGTTATCAAATGTTTCTAATTTCATTTTCGTTAGACTTATTTCTCGTATAATACCTTTATCTCCGTCAATCTTGACTAAATCGCCGATTTCAAAAGGTCTTATTAACATCATGATAATTCCCGAAAAGAAGTTAGCAAATATACCGCTTGACGCGAATGCTATAGCGGTACTAATCGCTCCAGTAAATACAGCTGTGTAAGTTGGATCAATAAGAGAAACAACTGGAAATCCTTCAATTACTAAAAATACTACTATGAGAACAGTAGCAATTTTTAAAGAAAAATTGAAGATCATTTTTTGTTTAAGAGAGATTTTTTTACTTTTACCAAAGGTCGCAGAAATCAACTTATTCAGAAGATATAGCCCTACCCCGATAATCAGTAGATAAATTAGTGCTTCTAAATCTGAACTAAAAAGAGCCATTTATAACCTACCTCCATGCTATTTCTTGATTATTTTTTTCATTTGCTTTCCATCCATAATTTATATCTTTTTCATAAATTTTGAATAGAATTTCTTTCATAAAGGGATCTATGTAGGTTAAGATTAATTTGGGGTCCTCTGTAAGAATTTGAATGGTAATACTTAATCGAATATTTATTGCACTAACAGTGTTATTAGCATAGAAATAAGGTCGCGTTCCAAAAATCGGTTCATATTTATCAAATATTGGCTTTAATAATTCTTCAAGTTGCTCGGAATCTATCGAACCTAAAAGCTCAACTACTTTAATATAACGAGTTAACTTTTTTTCACCAGTAATAATTTTTCCTATATTTTTTACAACATCTGAAATTTCTATTTTTTTTTCTTTTTGAATTGGTTTGTGAGTATAACGAACTACTGATGAATTAAAGGCGATTTTGTTTGGAATATAAGTGATTGATCCATCAAAATCTACTAATTTCAAATTGTTTAAAGTAATTTCTTTTACAATTCCTATAATTCCATTAGTTTCAACTAGATCGCCAACCTCAAAACCCCCTGATGATAAAAGCATTACTCCTGAGGCAATATTATTAATTACATTTTGAAATGTTAGAGATATTGCCACAACCAGAAAAGAAATAATTGCTACAAAGTAAATTGGTGAAATGAGAAAAATCAACCAAAATGGAAATATAAGCCATACGATATTTATAATTAGCATGATTATATAACGAATTAATAAATTTTTAACCAAACTTTGAAAAACATCAATTGAGACTGATCTTACAACATAGGCAACCAAATTTAAAAGTATAACATTTAATAATAATTGCTCAAAGCCAAAATAATAGTAGACTAATACAAATATCCCTAAAATTAATATCCATCCAATTATTTTATAAATTCTTTTCATAAGAAAACCTTTATCTCCGCGGTTTTTATTACTTTTAGATAATAAGTTGTATATTACAATTTTAAGAAAACTTTTATTTTAAAATTTGGTTAATTAAATTATTAGTTATCCCTCCCTTTATATTATTAAGGTGAAAATTTTGAAGATATTTTCAAAACCATTAAAAAATGTGATTCCGTCAAGTAAAAAGAGGAAAAAAAAGGTTGGTCTACCTCCAGGGTCTTTAATATATACTGGAGATAAGGTAAAGGAAAAACCTAAAATTAAGATAACAGATTATAATGAAGAACTTTATGATTTTCAAGAATTGAGCGAAATTCAGAAAGATCTTAACAAAATTGAAAAAAAAATAACTAGATGGATTGATATCTACGGTCTTGCAGAAGTAAAGGTCATTGAAGAAATTGGTCGTCAATTTAGCTTACACCCCCTTGTTCTAGAAGATATTTTAAGCCCAAATCAGAGACCTAAATTAGAAGATTATGGGAGCTATATTTTTGTTGTTATTAAAAAACTAGTATGGAATCAAGAAGAGGACGAATTTGAATATGAGCAAATTAGTTTGATTTTAGGAGAGAATTATGTAATTTCTTTCCAAGAGCGGGAAACCAAACTTTTTAGTCCAATTTACGAGAGAATAGAAGTACCAAAAGGAAGAGTTCGTTTAATGAAAGCGGATTACCTATTTTACATTTTGCTAGATATTATAATTGATAATTATTTTATTGTGTTGGAAAAAGTAGGTGAGGATATAGAAAATATGGAAGATAATCTCATAAAAAATCCTGAACCAGAAACTTTACAGCTTGTTTATCGATTGAAAAGGTCTTCACTTGAATTAAGAAAATCAATTTGGCCGATAAGAGAAGTAATCAACAAACTTCAGCGAGAGCAATCGAATCTAATCAGAGATGATTTGCAAATCTACTTAAGAGATATCTATGACCATATATTTAGGATTTCTGATCTTTTAGAAAACTACCGAGATATAATTTTTGGAATGTTAGATATGTATTTATCTAGTGTAAGCAATAGGATGAATGATATTATGAAAGTGCTTACTATTATTTCAACAGTCTTCATCCCTTTATCGTTTTTAGCAGGATTTTATGGTATGAACTTCACTTATATGCCTGAAATTTCCCAACCCTTTGCATACCCAATCTTAATATTCATAATGATTATAATAGCCTTTATAATGCTTTATTATTTCAAAAGAAAAAGATGGCTGTGAGATTGAGTAGAATTATAGTATTTCAAATTAAAATATGCTTTAACCATCTCGATGTAAATATTGAGATCTATTTCTCAATAATTTTTCTTAATTGCAAAATTTCATCTTGGATGTCGGTTATTTCTTTTTCTAGTTTAGCTTTATCTTCATTTAAGGAAACTAACTCTTTCTCAAACTGGTTTGATACTTCTGAGATCCCATTATCATCTACACTTTTTAATTCATCATGAATAACCTGAAGTTTCTCTTGATTAAGTTGGAGAAGATTTCTAAAGCAAAGGAAGCTTATCTTAAAATTCAGAAAGATTTAGCTAATCTTGAAACTGATGTCATGGAAATAAATAAAAGTATAATTGGAAAACAAAATAAATTAGCTGATCTGAAGAAAGATCACTCAGCAAAATTAGCGGAAAGAGAAAAAATCAGACCTATAACTTTTAGTTCCCAGTGAATCTATTATTTTTTTTTTAATTTCTTTAGAAAAATACATTGTATCGAGAAAAATAATAATTGGGTGATAAAATGGTCAATACTTCCCCCTTTTTCTTGATAATAAGTTTTATTGGACTTTTAATGATTGCTCTGATACTAATGACAAAAGTAATTATAGAAGAGATTAGAAAACCCCCAAATGATCAACTTATCCTTTTCAGTTTACTTGGGATAATAATTGTTTTTCTAATTCCTTTTATTTTAGGACTGATTCAAAATTTATAAAATATGTGATAATAAATAATAGAGAATTAGGCCGGAATTCTTTAATTTCAAGGTTTGTTAAAAAAAGTAGAAAACAAAAAAAATTTTTAGCTTTGAAATTCATTACGGAATTTTACTAATCTATCTGGTTGATTTGACATTATTGCGTCAATGTATTCACCCTTATATTTCATGGTAAGCAATTTTTGCATCGATCTTTTAAAAAGAACGCCCCATACGCAAAACTTGAAACCGTGGTCTTTAACTCTTTTAAAAAGTTCGAAATCTGCGTAATTATAGTTAACATTAATTCCTTTGATGTTTAATTTTCTCATATCTTCGAGTTCAAAATGTTCATCTTCAATTACTGAATATTTGAGAAACACAGAATTGACCAACATAACATTTTTATCGAAATTTCTAATTTCAGTAAAAAAATCGCTGAGAGAATCTGGGCGCGTGGAAGGTTTAGCGAGTTCTACATGATCTAATAATCCATACTCCTTAGCAGTTTTGATGATTTGTATTCCTTCTTCCGGATTCGCGATATCAAAATTATATTTAATATCTGAGCTTTTAAACGCTTCGAGAACTTCGCGTAGAGTAGGGGTTGACTCGTTATTTTCGAGTTTAAACTTTTTGATTTCTTCTATGGTTAACTCTTGGATTGGAACGTCTTCCCCGTTTATTTTTAGCGTATTGAAATAAGATAGAACGACTTCGCCTTCTTTTGATAATTTTGGCTCAGTTTTTATTCCGTCGACCCCCATATCAATTGCATTCTTAAAAGAAGAGAATGTATTTTGTGTACCTGTGAATCCAGTCCCTCGATGACCCCATATAATTGTTTTGTTCAAATTAAGCCCCTCCTGTTTCATTTATAATCTCTGAAGCTAGCTTTACGATATCAAAAAAAACTATTCCGTATTGGAGATCCCCTTCAATTTTAAGATTTCCACTGAAAAACTCATCGAAAGCTTCCAGTTTTCCCTCAAGAATTAGATTCATGTTTTTCTTAGGGATGATGAATGTTATCGGAGCATCATCTTTTACACCTTTATCACATAAATAAACTCCTTTTCCAAACTCGACCCAGAATTTAAAATCAGAGTCAGGAGTATTTATTTGGATGATATTTTTATCGAAAAATGCTAGCTCTTCCTTGAATTCTTCGTTTTCTGAGGATAATCGCTCGAAAGTTTTGTTTAGTTTCATGATATTCCTTTTGGTACAACAATTCTCACATATAAATTCATTAATCGAGATAACTCCGCAATTTTCCATATAGCACTCCATCTGATTGGTTTCGGTATTTTTGCTAAGACTATGTGCACATTGTATAGGTAACGTTTCAATTTCATTTCCACAGCCAGTACAAGTTAAATTCATTTTAGTTTCACCTTTTCATTTAAATTTTTATTTACTTCAATTATAGTTCATGTTTAATAAACATTTTAAAGATAGGGGCTCAGAATTATAATACTCTAAGCGCTCAAGATTATAGGTTTGACATAAAATTCGATAATAATTTTTAAATATAAAGTTTCACCCTAGATGTAGGTGTAAAACGGTCGTAGAACTAACCTCGTATAAATTTTAAGACTTCTTTCATAAAGTCAGGTAAATCATCTGGCTTCCTTGATGTTATTAAATTTCCATCAACCACTACCGATGTGTCTTCAAAATTTGCTCCAGCGTTAATCATATCGTCCTTTATTGCATAATAACTTGTTGCTTTTCTATTTCTTATGACCTTTGAAGAAATTAGTACCCATCCCGCATGACAGATCGCACCAACTAGCTTATGTTGTTGGTCTATTGTACGCACGAAGTCAAGAACATCTTTATTTCTTCTTAAATAATCAGGATTTTTGGTTCCACCTGGTACGATAACTCCGTCGTAATCATTGGGGCTCACTTCATCAATTCTAAATGTAGGTTTCATTACATATCCAAATTTCCCTTCAATTGGTCTTTTTCCAAGGCTAATTATTACGCTTTCATGCCCCGCTTCTTTTAACCGATAAAAAGGGTATATAAGTTCTGCTTCCTCAAAGCCATCTGTAGCTATAATTGCTATTTTTGCCATTAAATTATCACCTTTTTGTTTATATTTTATGTTAAAATCAATTATTAAAATTAGAGCCTATTATATTTTATAATTTGGATTATAATTTATCAAACCTTAATTTAATAAATTTTAAATCAAAGATTATTATAATTCTTCGTATGAGTAGCAATGTTAATGAATATATAGAAAAACAGCAGTCTCCTCAAAAAGAGATATGTAAAAAATTAAAAAGCATTATTTTAAACAATTATCCCTCAATTAATGAACGAATGAAATATGGGGTTCCTTACTATGATGATAAATTCTATATTGTGGCTTTAAAGAACCATGTGAATCTGGGATTTTCAATTAAAAAATTAAATGATGATGAAATAGCTCTTTTTGAAGGAGATGGTAAACTTACGAGACATGTTAAAGTTAAATCTCTCAGTGAAATAGATGAAGAAAGAATTGTAGAATTGCTTGACATGGTAAATTCAAAAGTTTAATTTCTTGAAATAAAGTATCGAAACTTTCCGCTGGGATCATCAATCTGCCAAGCTTGGAAGAAATCAAATGCCTCTCTAATTTCCCATAAATTTTCAATGTTCTTAATTCCTTTGTATAGATCAATTAAGAGTGAAATATTACATGGAAAATTTCTATGTGACGGATAAAGTTCAACCTTTTCATTCTGTTTACATATATTAATTAATTTAGAAAGACTTTTGAGAACAATATGAAATTCCTCTCTTTTTGGTAGAAACTGATCCCCATAATAGGCTACATCGCCAGTAAAAAGTTCTCCTTTGGATGATAATAAGCAAATAGAGCCAGGAGAATGTCCGGGACAATGTAAAACTTTAATCACTATTTCACCTAAGTCAAAAATTTCTCCATCTTTTAAAGGTTTAATTACTTCCGCAGGGGGAATCAAATAATTTTGCTCAGCGTATACCCTTACAATTTCATTAGGAGAATCTTTAAAATAGGAAACATCATAAGGTTTCGAGACAAGATCAACTTCATTTTCATGAATATAAACCTCTCCGAAATCTAAATTACCCAAAGGATGATCCCAATGGTAATGAGTATTGAAGACAAGCAGTTTTCTTGATCCTTTCAACTCATCGACAATTGGTTTTAACGGGAAAAGACCGCATCCAGTATCAAGTAGAAGAGCTGTGTGTGTGCCTAAAATTAAATACAAGTTTAGTGGATCATTAGTATAAACAGAATTGATAAGAGAGATATTTTCATTAATAACATAAAGATAGTCTTTTTGTTTTGAAATTTTGAAGTGTTGACTGCTTTTTATCATAGATCTTATTATGTAAAAATAAAATTTAATGCTACCTAAAAATTGACCTATAGAAATTTTATATACATTAATGATAAATATTATTTATGAAATCTTTAGAATTTATAAAAAAGTATTCACTTACTGTCTTTTTTGTATTAACTTATCTTATAATGATTACTACTGTTGTTCTTAGATTATTTTGCAATTTATCCTTCATTGTTTATTGGTTTTTGTCAGTTTGGAATCCAACCATATCAGCTATAGTTGTTTCTTGGCTAATTGGAGGTTGGAAAGAAGTTAAAAATTTATTGAAAGGATTTTTAAAGTGGAAGGTAGGTTTTAAATGGTATTTAGCCGGATTTTTGTTGATGATAGTTCCACTAATTTTTGCCGGGATATATCTTTTACTTGGAGGAACCGCCCCTGGTGCAGTATTAGGATTAAATTTTCCCTTATTCTTATTTTATCTGTTAACTACACTATTATCTGGTCCTTTAAGTGAGGAAGCAGGATGGAGAGGCTTTGCTTTACCTAGACTTGAATCAAAGTTTAATGCTTTATATTCTAGTTTGATTTTAGGAGTTATTTGGGCTTGTTGGCATATCCCTTTACACTTTGTTGAAACCCGGTTGCCATTTTATATATTTATTTTCCTCAATCTTGTAATCTCAATATTAATAACATGGGCATATAATAATACAAAAGGTAGCTTGATCATCACTGTAATTTTCCATTTTAGCTTTAATTTTAACGGCGCATTTATTACTGGATATCTTGGATTATTACCTCAAATGGTATTCTATATTGGTGGCGGAATATTGATTGGAATATATTTAATCATTGTTATAATATACGCTGGCCCAAAAAAATTGTCGAGAAAACCAGATTCAGAGATGCCCTTTGAAATTCTCAATTAAATTCTCATACTAATACAAGTTCAGTTCGATTATTATTGGAATCTTAAAAGATATTAGTCAAAAGATATTAAATTACAAAAAAATATAATATTAATCATGGTAGATTTTAAATTCTGGCTTACTAAAGTAGAGGATCACATCTTTTGGCTATACCTTAATAACCCTAATAAAAAAAACGCTTTTGACATCACTGTCGTCAATGAATTAGAACAAATTTTAGATGATGAGATTAAACATAACAGCGACCTCCGAGTTTTAGTAATCACCACTGCTTTAGATGATATTTTTACTGTAGGGCTTGATATAAAATGGTTAGTGACATTAGAAAATTCTAAAGCGAAAGAAATGACGAGATACTTACAGAAGGTATTTGCTAAAATTGAAAATTTTCCAATTCCAGTCATCGCAGCAGTAAAAGGATTGAATCTTACTGCGGGATTTGAGCTTATGTTGTGTGCCGATATAATTGTTGCTGCTGACAACGCGAAATTTGGACAAGTTGAGACGAAATGGGGCATGACTCCCGCTGCTGGAGCTACTCAAAGATTAATTCGTTTAGTCGGTCCAATGAAGGCAAAAGAGCTTATTTACACTTCAAGAATCATCAATGCTTCAGAAGCTTTCAATATTGGTTTAATAAATGAAATCGTGCCATTGGAAGAACTTGAAATAAGAGTAAAAGGATTAGCTGGCGAAATAGTAAAGTGTTCAGGTAGAGCTATTGCATTAAGCAAGAAATTGATTCAAATGGGAATCTACAACAACGAGGAGGGATTTCAAATGGAAGGAAAAGCGTTTCAAGAGCGGTTTTCTTCTGGAGAACCAAAAAGAAAACTAAAAGAATTCTTAGAAAGATCGTAAATATTTGTTAGAGAAAGCTGCACTAATACTCTATAACAAGAATGAATTTATCTTAAATGATAATTTAAATTATAGTATATATTTAAAAAATAAAAATAACAAGACTTAATAGTGATTTTATGGAATTTTCGCTTACTGAAAAGCAAAAAATGCTAAAAAAAATAACTCGACAGTTTGCTGAAGAGTATATTGTACCTGTCGCTCGAGAGAGCGATGAGAAGCAAGAATTGGACGATAAAGTCTTTCAAAAAATGAAAGAAATGAATTTTTTTGGTGGCTGTATACCAGAAGAATATGGAGGAGCAGGACTTCATAACGATACAATAGGTTTTAGCATCGTTATAGAAGAGATCGCACGAGCAGACGCTGCTTGGGGAATTACAACAGCAGTACACAATGGTGTTGCTGCGTACCCTATCTATAAATATGGTACGGAAGAACAAAAACAAAAATTTTTAATCGATCTCGCAAAAGGTAATAAAGTGGGAGCTTTCTGCCTTACAGAGGCTAATGCTGGAAGCGACGCAGGAGGAGTTCAATTAACCGCTGTTAAAGATGGAGACGATTACATACTTAATGGAACCAAAATATTCGCAACATCGGGGGGTATTGCGGGGACACTACTTGTAGTAGCTAAAACGGGTGAAAAAGATAGTAGGAAACAAATGACCGTTTTTATCGTGGATTCTGATACGCCAGGTTATTCAGTGGGAGTTAAAGAAGATAAGATGGGCGTTCGGGCATCTAACACCTCAGAGCTCGTGTTCCAAGACGTAAGAGTGCCTCAGGAGAATATTTTAGGAAATCCCGGTGAAGGGTTTAAGATGGCAATGAAAATCTTGGATTTTGGAAGAATAGGTATAGCCGCGCAATGTGTCGGTTTAGGACAAGCAGCACTAGAAGCTTCAATTAAATACGCAAATGAGAGAGTCCAGTTTAACAAACCTATCGGAAGATTCCAAGCTATTCAATGGAAAATTGCCGATATGGCGGTTGCTATTGAATCGGGTCGGTTATTTACTTATAAAGCTGCTTATTTACACGATAAGGGATCAGATTTCGGAATGGCTAGTTCCATGGCGAAGTTAGTTGCTTCTGAAGCAGCAATGCAAGCTGCACATGGTGCGGTTCAGATTCACGGAGGTTATGGATTGATGAAAGCATATCCCGTAGAGAGATACTTTAGAGACGCAAAGATGGGCGAGATTTACGAAGGAACGAGCGAAATTCAAAGATTAGTAATCGCTACTAATTTATTAAGAAAAGGAGCCTAGATGATTCAAATGCTATTCATTATTATTATTTAACTAATTTTTCTTTCATATTTTTGATTTAATATCGATAAATTTATTTTTCTTAAATAAATTATTCGTTTAAATAAAATATTGATAGTTTTTATTCTAAAGAGAGCTAAAAATAAAAAGGTATTTCGATTTGAAAATATTTGTTTGCGTAAAACAAGTACCAGGCGTATCAGAAGTAAAAATAGACCCTAAAACCAATACGCTTGTAAGAGAGGGGATTTTATCTGTAATCAACCCTAACGATCGAAATGCTATTGAATTAGCTTTAACTTTAAAGGAAAAACATAGTGCTGAGGTTGTAGTTCTCAGTATGGGCCCTCCACAGGCAGAAGAAATATTGCGGGAGGCCATAGCTATGGGAGCAGATAAAGGATTTCTATTAACGGATAGAGCTTTCGCTGGAGCAGATACGCTTGCTACATCCTACACATTAGCATTAGCAATCAAAAAAATACTGAGTGAATCTGATTCTGAACAAAAATATCTTGTCATTTGTGGTGCTCAAGCTATAGATGGAGATACGGGACAAGTTCCTCCAGAATTAGCAGAAGAGTTAGGAATTCCACAGGTTGCGTATGTTTTAAGCGTAGAATTAAATGGGGATAAAATAGTTGCTGAAAGAAAATTTAGAGCAGTCGAGATCGTAGTAATTGAAACGAAGTTACCTGCATTAATATCCGTTTTAAACGATATTAATAAACCTAGGTATCCTAGCATGGCTGGAATTTTGAAAGCTCATGATGATTCCAAAATTATTCACTTTGATGCCAACGCTTTAAACGCTGACAAATCGAAAATTGGTTTAAATGGTTCGAATACTGAAGTTTGGAAAATTTTCTCTCCTGAAAGAAAGGGTAATCACATTATTTTAAAAGGAACGCTTGAAGAAATAGCTCTAAAATTATGCCAAAATTTAAAAAACGATAAAATCTTTTAGGAGGACGCCATAATTGAGTATTATCATTGACGATGAGCTATGTACTGGGTGTGGAAACTGTGTAGACAGTTGTCCCTTTGGAGCCATTGAATTAAAAAACGAAAAAGCGAAATTGTTACCAAACTGTAATCTATGCGGAGCATGTGTTGAAGCTTGTCCTGTAGAAGCAATATCGCTAGAACGCGATGAAGACACAGTTGAGAAAATAGATCTATCTCAGTTCAAAGGCGTTTGGGTTATTGCTGAACATTACAAAAAAAGGATCCATAGTGTAGCGTTCCAGTTATTAGGAAAAGGACGAGAATTAGCAGATGCATTAGGCGTTAATTTAACATTTATAATATTAGGAAATAGTTTCGACGAAAAATTGGAAGATTTTAGTCAATATGGGATGGATGAGATAATCTACGTGCGCTCGCCTATATTGAAAGATTATTATTCAGATTTATACGTAAAGGTAATTTCAGAGTTAATAATTGAAAATAAACCGGAGATAATATTAATTGGAGCTACTCCTACAGGAAGAGATTTTGCACCAAGAGTAGCTAAAAGACTTAATGCGGGTTTAACGGCAGACTGTACGGGGTTAAACATTAATCTCGAGACGAAAAATCTTCTTCAAACCCGTCCTACTTTCGGAGGTAATATCATGGCTACGATTAGAACTCCTTCTAGTAGACCACAAATGGCTACAGTAAGACCTGGGATTTTTAAAGCACCTAAGAAAGGGGAAAAAAAAGCATCTATCAGAAAAATTGATTACTCGTTTGAAGAAAAAGATTCCGTTTCAAAGATTGTAAAAGTAATAAATACGAGTAGAACTACAGTAAACCTCGAAGACGCAAAAATCATAGTAGCAGGGGGACGAGGAGTAGGTTCTAAAGATAACTTTAAACTTATAGAAGAATTAGCAAATGTATTAGGCGCAGAATTGGGAGGGTCAAGAATAACCGTTGAGTTAAATTGGCTTGAACCAGATAGACAAATCGGTCAAACAGGTGTAACCGTTTCTCCTAAACTTTATATTGCATGCGGTATTTCTGGGGCAATCCAACATATTGTAGGTATGGAAAATTCCAATGTTATCGTTGCAATTAATAAAGATCCCGATGCCCCTATTTTTAATGTTGCTCATTATGGAATCGTAGGCGACCTTAATGAAGTTATTCCAATTTTAATAAAGGAATTTAACAATACGAATATAAACAAAGAATAAGAAAAATGAAAAAGAAATTTCCATCAAATTTTCACATTATATTCAACATTAAGATTTATTTTTCTACATAAACTGTTTAAAATTTAATCTTCAGTTATTTTTTTAAATCCCTCTTCTTGATAGAGAATTCTATTCATCATAAACATTGATCGAACATCTAAGTAACCCCTAAATGTTTTATTATGGTTAATCATTATATCTTTTAGCATTTTCAAGGCATTGATTAGAGATAAAACAATTTCTTTTTTCATTCTCATCTCCTTTTTCTTCTTATTTTCATAAAAATGGTTTCCATTCTCTTTTATTCTCTAACTCTTCTTCATTTACAATCTGAACAGAATGGCCAGAATATAATGAATCAAACTTTTCCAATTTTTCTTTATTGATATAATTATCCTCAAGAATAGGTATATATTCATGACATTTAAAACATACTTTTAGCCTTATTTAAGTCACTTCCCTTCCTTGTATTAATCCTGATTCACTTAAATTTAATTTTTATTATTTTCCTAAATTCTTTTATGAGGAGAAGGGAAGAGAAAAGAAATCCGAACCGTTACAAAAAAATCAGGGAGAGATTAAACTCAATAGAGTTTAATAGAGGGCGAAATCCAATATCAGCTCAAATTATCTTGAAATAAATTTCCCTTCCCCATTTTTATAGATACAAATATTAAAACATTTTCATTTTATGGATATGATTCAATAAATTGTAATTTTATTATTATTAGTATATTTACTAAGGTTATGGAAAAGTCAATAATTATTTGGAAACAACGAGAGAATTCTAAATTAATATACATTTAAGTAATTACTATTCTTCTTTCACTTCCTCTTTCTCTTCTTCTTCCTTCTCTTCCTCTTTCTCTTCCTCTTTTACTTCTTCTTTCTCTTCTTGCTTCCCTTTCTTTTTCTTTTCTTTCTTTTTCTTAACCATTTTTTAGTCACCTTTTTTCTTAATTTCTTAATAATATAATGAACGTTTTAGTTCCTTAACAAATAATAGATATTCATTTTTGATATTTAACACTTTTGTATATTATATACGCTTGATATATTGAGTGCGTTAATTTTTTATATAATGAATATATAATTTATACATGGTAAATAAAGAAGCAATAATTTTTCCTGCAAAACCACAAAAACAAGGAAATTATTATAAAATTGCGATTCCACCAGATTTACTTACAGAAGGAATAATTGATCCAAATGCATTATACGAAATTAGGCTAAGAAAATTAACAAAATATAAAGAAGTAAAAGATAAATCTTAAAACCCTTTTTAGAGGATAAAATATTAATAACAAGATAGAATTATTAAAAAATGGACGAAAAACATACAATAAAAGATAAAAATATTAGAAATGGATTACGTTGTTTAGCATGTTTTACCTGTGATCAGAATCTACCATTAGATTATAAAAATCCTGAATTGGAACAAGCTATAAAAAATTTTAAGGAAAGGGATAGAACTCACATGACAAGCGTAATTGCGCTAAGTGAAATAACCATTTAATTATATGGCTATAGTTGGTAATAAACATGCAAGTCAGGGAAAAGCTAAATGGGACACATTCACAGTTAGAGAAGAATATAATTTTAGAAGAGATGGAAAAAATTTCGAAGGGGTTTCTGCTGTTGTCTTTCCTTTTTCGATTCCTGATGGTCATCGGCACAAAACAGTTCGTAAATCAGAAAATTTTTCATTTCAGTATAAAATAAGATTATGTGACTATATATTGTAATAGTTAACTAAAATTGCATATACATGTCAAGAAAAATTGATAAAGATATCGAGCAGTATTATGCAGACAGAGCATATGAATATGATAAGACGTATTTGAGACCTGAACGCCAAAAAGATATTAAAAAGCTTCAAAAATTGCTAAAGAACCTATTAAGCGGTCGTATAGTACTTGAGGTTGCATGTGGAACTGGTTATTGGACTAAGACAATTGCATCTGTTTCAAAATTTATCACTGCTGTTGATATAAATAATAAAGTTCTTCAAATTGCGAAAAACCGCGAGATTCCT
>JAEOTS010000156.1 GCA_016839745.1 Promethearchaeota archaeon | reverse complement strand
TGTTTGTTACTAACACCCTCCCTAACATCCTAGGACTGATTCAAAGGCTTGATTTCCTGTTTGTATTGATTTGGATTGGCGTGAGTTCAATGGTACTTCTTCTTGCTTTGAATAGAAATTCAATTAGACTAAATTAACCATGTTTTAAAATTAGCTGATAAGATATAAGGTTATTTTCAAAAATATAAATAAAAAAAATTAATTTACTTATTAACCTTGATTAGGTATTGAATGTTTAGCTTGTCAAGACGCATGCCCAACTAAGGCGATACTAATACATTTTGCGTAGAAATAATTTCTTCTCAAAAAAAACGATGAAAAAAAACAAGAAAAGAGTTAATTTATAATTTTGTTCCGCAATACGAGCAAAATACAGCAGATTCTTTAACTTTTGCCGTTCCGCAATTAGGACAATAAGCAACTTTTCCTTCTGGAGCTTCTCCTTCAGGTTTTCTTATTACATCTGCGTGGGTCATTTGTCCTGTTGCTGATGAAAATTTACCGCGTAATAAACCATCGGCTTTTAAGTCTAATACGATGGCTTGCACGTCTTTTATGGTAATTCCCGTGTTCTGGCTAATTAGGTCGATTGTTGCTTCTGGATGTTCCTCATATTCGTATAAAACAGCATTTCTTAGTTTACTTCTATTAACCCATGCATAGACTTGTCCCCCAATAATAGCTGCCGCAAGAGCAAACCAGAAAAGACCCCACCAATTAATTTTTGCGCTGGTCCAAAAAGGGAAAAATATATTCTCAATTCCCCAGAAAATAAAAATACCCGCAATTATGAAAGAGCAAACGCTAACTCCTTCAGAGTATTGATTTCTTTTATAATGCATAATTATTCACATCTAATGTTTTACTTGTTAGTAGATTAAAATACGATATCACTGAATTTAAATCTTTATGCCATTTTTACACCATCGTAGTAAATATTTATCTCTTTAAAGTAAAAAATAGATCAGTATTCTACCCAAATAGGTCCTGCCCATGTCATCCTGCCATTATCTCCAACCACTCTAATTACATAAAAATCGAATCCTCCCGTATTTAGCGCACTAGGATCAATGGGATTATCGCTATAACTATTAATGTAGTAATCTCCATCTATCTCGACACAATTAGGTTCAAATGTAGTCCCGATTATTGGATCAGTGTCAATTGTAGAAAAATTTACAATCGAAGTTGATATATCAATAGATTGCCATAGGAGTCCATTCTTCATTATTTCAACTACGCCATTCCAATTAGGAATCCAATTATCTGAGACGGAAGCTGCTTTTGACATCTGGGCCACAGGCGCTCCATCTTGGGCTAAGAATATATTTATTTTTCTGTGGGATGTCTGATTATTTACTATTAAGGTAGAACCACCACCTACTTGCGTTCCGTTTATGGAAAAAAGAAGAATTGGTCTTCCGTGGTCTGAATTCGCATAAATTTGTTGATTTTCTAAACCAGTAAAAACACCCTCTCGAGTAATGTTATCTACAAATGCCGCTGTTAATCCTCCGGGGTAAGGATGCTCGTTTCTCGTAAGCCAGATGCTATAAGGTCGTTGATGGCCGATATATGCCCTTGTATGGCTTAAACTATGCCCAGGGTGTCCATCGTGATTGTCCCCAGAACTGTAGAGCGTCATTTTATACCCCATTTTGAACGCATCCATGATTGAGGTGCCGTGAGTATACACTGGTGGAGGATCGATTGCACCTCTATAGTTTAACGGATGGCGTTGTTCAAACAAAAAATCTCCGTGTACAGAGGAAACTTCAGCAATTTTAACGTATTTAGGATTGATATAAGTCCAGTCTTGGATATAGGCTTTTTTGGTAGTGTGATGAGGTAAAGCTAAAGCCCTTGCTCCTGTGCGTTCGGTAAAAGCGTCTAAAGCATTCCATAATCCTTGTGTGGTTGGGATTAGTATGTAAGACAATATAGGATTCTTCAGTAGTTCATCTCCACTAAATACACATGTATAATGCCCTGTGCTTACTTGCGTCCACTCGATACCATGAAAGGTAACAAACTCATTAGGAACATAAGCAAAATTAGTGGCTCTTTCAATCTGATCTAAAGCTCCCGGGTTCCACATCATTATTTCTCCGTGATCTGTTAAGGCAGTAAATTCAAGACCAGCAATGTATCGAGCGTAATAAAGTGAATGTTCGGGGGTTCCGGAGCCATCAGAGAGCTCAGTGTGCGAGTGGAAATCTCCCCATACGATTAATTCTTCGTTGTTGGTGTAATTTTTTACCATTATAGGATTACTGTAATAAGCGTTTGAAGTTAAAGAGTCGTTTACTAACACATAGTGGATTCCTGTAGTGTTGATACTCATTTCAAAGTTATGTATGCCGTTATCTTTACCGTCCCTAATCTCGTAGGCAATATCTGAGCCAAAGAATTGCCCGCTGAACGTGTATGGATCGGGTAAATCCGCAATTGGGTTGTTGATTTCCGAACCTGAGCTGATGTTAAAAGAATAAAGAGAAAAGTCAACTTGTCCATTGTAAATAGCGCTTAAACGCTCAAATTGGTCCCACGCTTCCACCTTAAGTTCGAAAATTTCACCCAAGTTAACTTTCGATGGGGCGTGAATCCAAAGTAAGCGAGGGTTGTTATCAAACATTACTTCGAGATCAATGCTTACACTAGACCATAAAATTAAGGGAGTGATGATCGTTGCCAGCTTTATTCCTAACCTCGTTTTATCAGGAATTCTGTAAATTCGATCTACTATCTGAGAATTGATTGTTTTCACAATCTTCGTCTTCTTCTTAATAATACCCACTATTAGCAGCAATATAGGAAAAGAGAGAAAAATTCCTAGTCCCGAATATATAGCTAAATTGAGGGGAGAAAAAGCCTTGTAATAAAACACTAATAGAGTAATGTAAGTAATTGAATAGGAAAGAAGAACTCCGTTTCTTTTCCAGGCAATATCCTTAAAGATAATAAAATAGAAAATTCCAATTAACAATCCGATAAAAGACCAAAAGTAAAAGAAAAAAGTCACAATCCCAAAGATGTATAATAGCACCCTAGGGACACGCCACCAAGGAGACCATTCTTTTTCTTGTAAAAATTTAAAAATCCGATTATTAGAAAAATTTCTCATTTTTAACTCTTCTTTAAGTTAAAACAAACTTGGATAATTATTTTGTTTTCATTAAATCCATTAATAGACAAAAAACTTTAGCATATACTTTCCTTACAAGAGAAATATTAAAAAGTATTCTTATCAATCTTAGAATTCGATATTTTTTTGGCCAGAAAGTATTCAAATTCTTATCATAGGTTATTTTTTTAATGAAAAAATTGCTCTGAAAAATTGAAATCAATAATTGATAAGTAATTATCGTAATGATATCCCAAGCACGCTTTTTATGATACTTGGGGTAATCTAATAGTTCTCCATTCGCCATTCTAACGATTTCGATAATATGATAAAGATCAATTTTGGAACCCATTAATTCCTTTGTTGCCCATAAAAGGTATAAACAACCCCCACAGTAGGTTACTAAAGCTTGTGCGCCTGTGTCTTCAGCTTCCTTATATTTTTTTATACCTTCAGAGATAATATCGAAGGGAATAGATATGTTTTTAACCCATGAAGCTCCTGCTCCAAATCCACAACATAAGGAATCTTTTCTAATATGCTCCATCTCAATTAAATCGCAACCACATTTTTTAAGAATTGCTCTAGGAACATCCCAATAAGCTTCTCCACCTGCCTTAGAATAACAGTTATCGTGAACCGTTACTGAGAAATTCAATTTATTACTAATTTTTAATTTATTATTTTCTATTTGCTCTAACATCCATTCATTAAAATTAATAAATTTCTGGTTGTGAGTTACTCCCATTTCAACTGGATGGA
>JAEOTS010000155.1 GCA_016839745.1 Promethearchaeota archaeon | reverse complement strand
CCCTCTTTAACCAAATAATCTTCAATTTTAGTTGTATCAAATGGCTCTTTCGAATATTTAGAAGTCCTGATCATTATTGTTTTATTCTTTTCGTTGAGGATTTGCTCGATTGACACAATATTTTTTAAAATTTGCTTCCCTATGGTACTTAGGATATATCCATCCTCTGAAGATTCTATTAAAACGCTATTTTTTAACGCTTTTAAATGAAATGAAAAATTAATAGCATTTGGATTATTTCCTAATACTTCCTTTTGTAGCGATGAATAAGGTAAGGGATTACTACTTAGGTTTAGTTTCTTTAAAATATCGATCCTTATTTTTTGACCTAATGTTTTAAGTTGTTTCTCTAAAACATCTTGATTTTTGTCGGAACTCAATTTTTGTTTAAGAAATCTTCAATATCATTAATTCTACTTAAATTAATATTATATTTTAGAAATATATAAGAATTAGGAATTTTCCAATATCTAAATTAGATTAGATAATATGTAGGTGATATAACAATCAAAATTTTCTAATTTTTGTGTTTTCTAGCGTATTTTATCGTTATTTTAATGCCAAAATTACATTTTAAGTTTTATTCTGGCTAAATACTTAAAAAAAATTATTATTGTATTACAAATAGAGAAAAATAGTATAAATTAAGTGTGAATTAGTTGTTAATACAAATTAGTTTTAACGTGCAGATACAGCGATCCTTTCAATCTCGTCTTTTCTTTTCACAGCCTTAGATTCAAGGTTGTCTTGAGCTGCTAATGCTAGCTCTCTGGAAATGTTCTCGGCAAACGCTCTTTCGCCTGAGTGAGAACTTGAACCAATAGCTTGAACTAAATACTTAATCGCTAAATCTATTCGACGTTGGGGTGATACGTCTACAGCAGAGCTGTAACTGATGCCCCCCATCGCAATTTTTGTTACTTCTTCTCTAGGCGCGGAATTACAAATTGCGTCTATTAAAACTTGAATGGGATTCTCTCCTGTATTTAACTCTAGCAGCGTAAAAGCATTCTCTATATTTCTTAAAAGTTTACTTTTCTTTCCTGAACTATATGAGCTTTTATGTCCTTTGATTTTACTACCAATAAATCCAGGTGCTAGTAATCTATTTACAAAACGCTCGATGATGGATATTTTAGAAGTTTTCCAAAATCGTTTGTGCTCATGCCTTCCTGCAGTATGAGGAATTATAACCGGTTTTAAGTTTATATAGTTTTCTATGGTCCAATCCTTAACTTCAATATCTTGATATGACCATTTATTAAAAAGTTTAATATCTTTCTTTGCTTTACTCATATTACAACACCTACCTCATTGGCTTCTCTTTCTTGCCTGCAATTAGTGCTTGTAAACTTACACCGTTTACCATTACTACACGCCATCGCACACCAGGAAGATCTCCTACCGCACGACCTTTGGCTCCCCCGATCCCTTCCACAAGTACTCTATCGTGTTCTTCAATGAAGTTAAGAGCACCGTCTCCCGGAAGAAAAGCAGTTATACTTTTTCCATTCTTTTTTAACTGAACCCTGACACATTTTCGAATAGCAGAGTTAGGTTGTTTACTTTCTCTTCCTACTTTTTGAAGTACGATCCCTAAAGCTTGAGGAGCACCTTCCATTGGATCTACTTTTTGTTTTAATTTAAGCTTCTTTCTTTTATATTTGGTTTTGCTCCATCTAAGCTTCTTTCTGTTATTTCTTAGTTGTCTTGCAGCGTAGAGTCCTTTAGGTTTGGCCATGAAAATTCAATTTTTTTATTTTTTGAATATCTCTTATTGAGATATACCTTATTATCTTCCTTAGAACTTAAAATTTTTGAATTTAGAAAATTAGATTCTTAATTTTTAGTGTTGATTATAACATTATCAACCTCAAAATGACGTAAAACAAGTTCTTTTATCTTTCTTATCATGGAACCCTCTTTACCAATAGCTTTTCCACGATCTTGAGGTCTTACGGAAATAATGACCGTTTTCTTTTCGTTTCTACTTTCTTTGATTTCTATGTTTTGAAGTTGAATCGAATTCTTTGTGGTGTTTAAGATAAACTGGATGAATTGTCCAAGGTTTTCAGACCAAGGGATTACATCTATTTTCTTTTGAAGTTTATTCATAAGATCCTTTACATGTTCACCTGCTTTACCGATAGCCTTTCCTACGTCTTCTTTTTTCACTAAGAATATAATTATATCAGAATTATTTTCTGGAGATTGAAAAATAAAGCAATCTTTTATAATCGCACCAGAAATATTATTGAAAAGCGACATTAGTTCCATCGATTGCCTATCAAGTCTGATATTTTTTCGTAACATCAATTTGGGTTTCACTTAGTTATTAATTATTTTTAGTTTTTAAAGTCATTAAGTCAGAATCTCCAAAATCATTTATTCCAATGACAGAGATCATATATGGCTTGCCCAATGCTAATCCTAATTCCCACGAGGAACCCTTGTATCTGTGTATAAATATGTTGTTGTTAATAAGAGAGTTATAATACTTCAATTGGGTTTCTAATTCGTCCGGGCAGTTATTAGCGATAATAACCATCTTAAACGGGTCTTGTCTAATTTGTCTTAGGACTTGTGTTTTACCATATATCATTTTACCTGTTTTATAGGCAACCTTAATATTAATGTCAACATCGAATTCCTTTACTTTTTTTCGAGATAAATCGATTGATTCGCTTATCTTTTTACTTTTCCTTGCCATCGTCTCAACTTACAATATCTGATTTAAATTTCAAAAATGTCGTGATTATTAAAATACACAATAATATAAAATTTTATCGCTTGATCTCCTATTTCTTGCTAATTACTAAAAAAAGCTTTTCTTTTATATTTAATTTTTTTTTCTTTATCTTAACGAAGCGTTAAAACCGTTGGTTAGGGTTATACTTCGTGTTATATAGCTGCTTTATATGTAATTTTTATTTTTTTAATTGGTTTAATATTTTGAGGTTAGCATCTAAATCGAACTGAATTTTCACACGACCTGTCCCCATTGGTACTACTTGCCCAATTATAACATTCTCGGGAATTCCTAACAAGCGCTCTTCCTCGCCATACAAACCAGCGTCTAATAATTGATTTACAGTTACTTCAAAAGCTGCTCTGGCAAATACACTTGACTTTGATCCTGATATTCCATGTCTACCGATTGATTGAATTGAGCCTTCCACGCACATCAAATCAGACAAGATTATTAAGTGTCTTTGATCAACATCTAATCCTTGTTGTTCTAACACTTTTTGGGACTCCTTTATTATCATATTTCTCGCAGCTTCGATACCGTAAAGTTTTTCAATTTCGTGTATATGGTTTGAAACCGTTCGAGTAGTATCAACTCCTTCAATTTGAACAACTCCATGCATATTTGTTCCTTCAGTCTTAATAACCCATTCCTTTTTATTATCAGTTGGGGTTAATAAACCTCTTTTAATCCCTCGTACGCCTTTTACAACCTTTTTAAGGATCTTTTCTCTTAACTTCTGAAGGTTTTGAAGATCTTCAATTTGAGGATCAATAATTATAGAGTTTCCTTCTCGTTTGATCGTTCCCTTTTTCTTGTATCTTTTTAAAATTTCAGGAATTGTTTCGATATCGATTCCCTTTTTTTCGCAAATATCGGGAATTAAATTGATTATGATGTTCCAATTAACAAAATCCAAGTCTACATCGTGGGTAATTTGCTCAATACGAATTTGTTCAATTCTTTTATGAACTTCAATTGCTTTTTCTTCACTCTGATTGTAAGGTTCTTCTAAATATATCGTTTGTTGAGGTGTGCTAGGGAACCTTCGAGCATCGACAATCTCTATGAGTCTAGGAAGACCTTGAGTTACGGAGAATTCTTCAACTCCCGCATAGTGAAATGTTCTCAGAGTCATTTGAGTTCCGGGCTCTCCAATACTTTGAGCGGCAACGGTCCCTACAGGTTCGTTCGTTTCAACAACGGCATTATTATAATTAACATAAATCTTATTTAAGAGGTATTCTAATTGTTCTTCTTCTAATTCTTCATCTTTAACGCGATTTCTTATTTTCTTGATAAGATCTTCAGGAATACCATCTTCTTCTAATTCCTTTAAGTTTCTTTCCAATATTGTTTGAGTTATTTTTCCCATTTTCTATGACCTTAAAATTTTTTGAGAATTCATCCCAATTTTTCTTCTTTCCATTCAAGATACCCTTTTGTGAGTTTTCCTCTCCATTCCGCGTTCTTTCCGGTCTCTTTGTTGTATAATTCTCTCAAGTCTTCTTCACTTAGAGCTTGATCTCTTTCTTCTTGTTTAGGTTTTTTTGTAGGGTCTTTTTTTACTGTTTTTTTTGTTGCAGGTTTTTTTACTTCGGGTTTTTTTACTTCGGGTTTTTTTGCTACGGGTTTTTTTGCTGTGGGTTTTGGTTTAGGAGTTTTTTTAATTTCTTCCCGAATTTCATTTAAATCAAGTGCTTTAGCCTTAAGTAGTAACACTTCAAGATTTACGGCATCAGAATGATCTGTATGCATTGGGTCTATACCATCATCGCCATAGCGAAATTGAATGATATTTTTATCGCTATTTCTGACGGTTCCATCATTTTCTATTATCATATCTTGTAAAGCGTTTACTAACCGTCTCTGCATGTATCCACTAGTAGATGTACGAACAGCAGTATCTACGAGTCCTTCTCTTCCGCCCATGGCATGGAAAAAGAATTCCTCGGGATTTAAGCCCTTTCGATAAGAACTCTCAACAAATCCACGAGCTTGAGGAGTTAAATCATTTACTTTGAAATGTGGAAGTGTTCTTGAACTATAACCTCTGTTGATTCTTTCACCTCTTATCGCCTGTTGACCAACAACAGCTGACATCTGTCCCAGATTTAAAATATTACCTCTTGCTCCAGACTTAGTCATTATTACAGAATGAGCTTCGTCTCCTATATGGTGCGCAGCAGTTTCCTCAGCCATTTTACGAGCTTCTGCGAGCACTTGTCGAATCCTTAATTCAAGTGTTTCGCGCATTGAACGTCCGGGGGCTCGTCTCAAGATTGTGATGTCGTTTTCGTTAAACGCTTTGATTAATTTATCAGCTTCATCGTCGGCGTCTTTCAATATTTGCTGGATTTTATCATAAGCTTCTCCATGAACATAAACTTCATCTAAACCCATTGTCATTCCATTTTGCCGAATAACATACAATAACATTCTTGTTGAATTATCTAAAAATTGTCTTCCCAGTGCGTTGCCATGATCTTTTATTATTCTTTGTAAAATACTATTAGATTGCATAGCTCCAAATGAGTTTTCGTCTATTGTTCCAGTTATTAATATACCGTTTTTAATGACAACATATGCATCATATTCACAACCCTCTTCCTTACATACTTCGCATTTCTTACAAAATTTTGATTTTACCTTAATATTCAAATCATCTGGAAAAAGAGTACTAAAAATTTGTTTTCCTGAATAATAGGGTTCAGGATCGGTTTTTACGGGAATTATATCATCTAAACTAAAGTTGGGTTTAGAATTAAAAACATCCCCTAAGTATAATAGCTTTAAAGCGTCTTTTCTATTATATAATGAATCCAAACTTGTAAATTGAAAAACAGAAGAAATAAAATCTTGAATTCCTCCTAGAATTGGACCTCCAAATCTCGGAGATAATATATGATTTTGAACTTTAAGAAGTAACTCGGCCTCAGTTCGAGCTTCTTCACTTTGTGGGACATGCAAATTCATTTCATCACCATCGAAATCAGCGTTATAAGGAGGACAAACCGTTAAATTCAATCTGAAGGTCCTACCATCCATGATTTTAACTTCGTGAGCCATAATTGACATTCTATGAAGGGATGGTTGTCGATTAAACAAAACTAAATCACCATTAGCTAAATGTCGTTCAACAGTATATCCAGGAGCAAGCATTTCAGATATTATTTGGCGATTTTTAACATAACGCAAGTCTATTCTTCGTCGATCGGTTCTAATAATGTAATTAGCTCCAGGATGATTAAATGGTCCGTTTAAAACTAGCTGTTTCATCTCTTCAATATTCCAATCATTAATATTTGTAGGAATAGTTAGGATTTTTGCGATTTCAATAGGCACACCAACATCATTAATACTAATAAAAGGATTTGGTGAAATTACTGAACGCGCCGAAAAATCAACCCTTTTCCCGCTTAAATTACTTCTAAACCTCCCCTCTTTCCCTTTTAATCTTTGCGTTAGCGTTCTCAACGCTCTTCCAGAGCGATGTCGTGCTGGAGGAATTCCAGACACTTGGTTATCAAAATAAGTAGTTATGTGATATTGAAGTAATTCCCATAAATCTTCAACAATTAAGTGAGGAGCACCAGCGTCGATATTTTCTCTTAATCTTTGATTAATGCGGATAACATCTACTAATTTGTGAGTTAAATCATCTTCGGATCTAATTCCACTATCTAATGTAATAGATGGTCTAGCACATACAGGTGGAATCGGCAATACTGTAAAAATAACCCATTCAAGTCTTGCATTTTCAGGAGATACTCCAAGAATTCTTAGATCATTATCAGTCATTTTTATAAGGCGCTCTAAAATCTCTATTGGAGTAATTCTCCTAGAACCTTTAGCTTCCTCTTCCTCATAAAAAGTAGTAGGTTTTTCGATAACAATTTTCTTCTTTTTCGCCCCGCAATATGGACAAATTTTACTTTTTCTTGCTTGTTTAAAAACAATTTTGGTCGCATCTTCATCCCCTTCGAGGAAAATCCTTCGGTGTTTTAATTGTTCATCCCTAAAATTATCCATTTCTTCTTCCGTTAGCATCAATCTTGAGCATTCGGGGCATATACTTCTTAAAACCTTTAAGACTTTTTTGGCGTAACCAACATGAATAACAGGACGGGCGAGTTCAATGTGACCAAAATGCCCCATGCAGTTACTAACAAGATTTCCACATGTCTGACATCTCTGACCAGGCTCAATAGTTCCTAAACGTTGATCCATAAGCCCACTTGGGATTGGTAGACCATCTTCGTCATAAGTATCCGCTGTTATAATTCTAGCAGCAGACATCTTTCTAATTTCATCGGGACTAAGTAGTCCGAATTTTATTTTTTCAATTAATTTAGTTCGACTAAAAGAATAACTCATAAACCCAAAACACCCTCAATTAATAAACTAATAGAATAAAGCGATATAGAATAAGATAACAAGTTCTGCACTATAAAGAAAAAAGGCAAGCAAATATTAAAAATTTTTCGGATTAGGCATTTTTTTATCCTTTCTTTTATTACTTTATATCAAATAGTATATTTTATTGATGTATTTAATAATTTAATGATGAAGAAAAGAAACTTGTTTAAAAGCAAATTAGTGCTTTTTTGCATTCAAATATTCATGCTAATTAGTTTTGTTGTTATATTTAAATATGAGTTTCAAATTGAATTCGATTTAAGCACAGACCCTAGAGCGGGTGAACAACAATTTGTTATTCAATTTCTCGCAAGCTTTATCATGTATAACAATAGTTTTGGTTTTGTATATATCAATCTTACTTGGATTATTGTATCTTTGATACCCATTTTCATTTTTAACGATTTTAAAAAAGCTTATTCTATGAATTTAACCACTTTTTTTTTTCCTAACTTTTTCTTTTATGTATTCTATTGGCGATATTCAGAAATGAATTTTAATGCTCTTTTCCCGACCTTTATTATTAATACCATTATATTAGGTCTAATTTTAGTTATTGAGTCTATTGCGTTATCATTAATTTTAAAATTCATTAAAAGTTTTAGAAATAATACAGAAACAGATAATTTAAAACAAATCGAAGCTCTAAATAGAATAGAATGTCCGATATGCGGAACTCAATTCGATTCAATTCCTAAATACTGTTTTAACTGTAATAACTTAATAACTAACGAATTAGGGGAAAATAGTGGAAAAACGAAATGAAATTATGTCCTTTGAACGACTGTTTAAACCTAAAAAAGTCTTAATTTATAAGATATCACCCAAAATAGCATTTTTTGTGGAAGGGTTTCTTAGACAAGGATACAATTTAGAAAATCTCTATATAGTTTCCACAAAAGAAGAAGAATTCTTAGGAATAAAATGTTATAGAACAATTGATGATGTACCTATTGATAAAATCGACCTTCTAATTTTAAGTGTTAGGAGAGACAATCTGATTAATAGCTTAACCGAGATATTATCTAAAAAGAAGATTGGATTTATCCATATCTTTACAGCTGGTACTGGAGAATTTGACGATGAGGGCGTAATAATTGAAAGAAAACTCAAAGAAATCCTTGACCAAACACCGGGTACTAGGGGTATTGGGCCAAATTGTATGGGATTATATTGTCCTCAAGGAAAGATAGCTTATTATTCTTCTTTTCCTGTTGAAAGCGGTGATATCGCGCTAATTTTCCAATCGGGAGATTTACACTCGAAAATGGTCAAACTAAGTTCTCGACGACATAATTTAAGATTTTCGAAAGGCGTTAGTATTGGTAACTGCGTCGATATTCAAATTTCTGAACTACTAGAATATCTTAACAATGATATCGAAACTGAAATTGTGTGTGTATATTTCGAAGGTTTACCGGCTTTACATCGAAATGAAGGTAAGAAGTTCTTAAAAGTACTAAAATCTATGAGGAAACCGGTGCTTATTATGCGAGGGGGTCGAACCAAGAGGGGACAATCAGCAGTTTTGACACATACAGGTTCATTGGCAACCAAAGATGTTATTTGGAAAGCCATTTTCAACCAAACGCCTGTAATTGATGTTCCGTCTTCAATAGACGAATTAATTGATTATGTTTATCTTTTCTCAAAACACATCCAAAGGTTTAAGGGTTTAAATAAAAAAGTCAAATACCCCATACGCAAAAATGCTTTAGTCATTTTATGGTCTGGAGGTTTTGGAATATTAGCAACAGATGTATTGACGGAGCTAGGTTTTTGCCTACCACTTTTTGAAGGGGAAAAGTTAGAAAAATTGAAGGATATATATCCTATTAAAATCGGAAGTTTAACCAATCCTTTAGATTTACCTTGGTTAACATCTAATGATGTTTATTTAAAAATATGTATAGCAGCGATAGATGATAATATTGACTTTGTTATGATAGTAACCGATGCTTGGAGTGATCTAGAAGGAGATAGGTTCAAGAACTATTACAAGAACTTACTTGGTGTTAAAGCACATGTTGAATCTTTAGACAAAACATTTGTTATTATTTTACCAGACTATCCTAGCAAATCTCGACAAATATTCTACGATAAATTGATTAGTGATGGATTTACTTTGTTTCCATCCATAAAACGTGCTGCTAAATCCTTTTTAAAACTAACCGAATATGGAAAAAAGAGGAATTTAACTGTATGACCGGAGAAATAATCGCAGTTTTAGCAGTTTTAACTTTTGTAGTGTCAAATGTCCTCTTTCGAAGAACTGAGAGCCACACAAGCCCAGCCTTCATTAATTTTTTTCGTACGGGGATTGGAACTATAACTTTTATATTAGTAGCTGTTGTTTTAGGCATTTTTACACAAATATTCTTATTGCCATGGACTTTATGGATAATGTTATTCCTTAGCTTTCTTTTTGGACAAGTAATTGGAGATACAGCATATTTTCAAGCACAAAAGGAGCTTGGTACTACTATAGCCCTAGCAATTTCCATGACATTTCCCCTATTTACATTTATTCTTTCATTGATTTTTCTCAACCGAGCTTTTGATTATAAAATAATACTTTCAATTGTCCTTATTGGAGTAGGTATTATAGTAATAGGAAAAACTAAGAAAAGTGCAGTAAAAGAAAGTATCAATTCACTAGATTCGAATATTCAATTTCATAAATTATCTTCTCATGCCTCTTTTAAATCCATTGGATACGCATTAATCGCATCGCTTGGATGGGCTATTGGTCTTGTTATTATCGATTACGCAACAAACCAAATCGATCAAATTTTAATTACGGATGGAATCAGTTCCATTATTAGCAATGTAATACGCTTTCCATTTGCTTTATTAGTTTTGGTAATAATCGTTTGGAGAGAAAATAGAATTGCGGATAGTTCCCAATACCTACGCTCATTTAGAAAACCCTCTCAAACTTGGTTAATCTTGCTTATCGCTTCTATTATTGGTACTTCCTTAGGAGCGTATCTATATACTGAAGCTGCCCGTACAGCCGGAGCCATTGTAATGTCGTTATTAGCTAGTGCGAGCCCTTTATTTTCACTCCCACTAACATATTGGTTTAATAAAGAGAGAATAACTAAATTTGGATTTTTGGGAGTAATTTCTACGATATTAGGAGTAATCGTAATTCTTATATAATAACTCACTCGTAATATTGCTCAAATAGTTTTAATTCATCTGTTATGTTTTTCAATTTAGCTAATTCCTCATTTGTGGGAGAATCCGCGTCGTAAATATCATAAAGATTCAAATTAAGGTTTTTTCTAACTTCTCTTTCTATTTTATTAATCTTTTGTTTAGTAGCAAAGAACTTGATAGCTTTAAATTTTAATTTCGTTAATTTTTTTGACCATTCTTTGGTGAATTCTCCATCTTGGATTTCTTTCAATATCTCTTTCATCGTAGGCTTTAGAGGTAGTTTTCTATAGCGAATGCCCTTACTCATCGCTCCATATTGACTAGTCTTGGAGTGAAAATCTACTTGTTTAATTAAACCAATATCAGCCATTTTTTTGTATGTGTAAGACATTTCATTACTTATGTACATTTCCACTAGAACTGCTTCTGGAGGATATCCCGCTTCAATAAGAGTATAAATTGCAGAAAGTAACACCCTACCAAAGGCAGGACCAAATCCCTGTTCGTTAAATAAATCTAATTCCGCTTCTTGTTTGAATGAAAGCATAATAGCACCTTTTTTTAAAGTCCCTATCCCTTTAGCTAACGCCAGTAAGATTTCTCGAGCATTTCCAGTATAATTTTGTTCGATACCGATGAAACTAAAAAAACTATTACCATTTAAGAAATTCTCTCTAACACCTACTCCAATCATTCTTGGGGCTATTAGCATAACATCTATGTTATTTGGGGGTGAAATCAAATTAAATCCTATGTTATATCCACTAGCAAATACTAAGGAAGAATTGACTTTAAGATTGTTGCTAATCTCTTCTTCAAATATAGGTTTCATAATTTCGTCTGGAATTAAAAGAAAAACGATATCAGATTTTAAAACTGCTTCTATTATTGGATAAACGGGAAAACCGTCTTCTTCGGCTATTTTCTTATATCTATCGTCAATGTTGCCTATTATCACGTTAAGACCAGTATCTCGTAAATTTAGAGCCTGAGCTCGCCCTTGGTTACCGTATCCGATAATGGAAATTATCTTAGATTTTAAGAGACTTATATTACCATCTGATTCATGAAATACTTCCACCATTTTACTAATCCCCTTATTTTTTGAATTAATAACATAAATTTTACTTACTTTAGAAATGAGTTTACATTGCAAATAATCCTTAGAGAATCTTATCGTATTGAAAACTATGAGTGTCTAAAATATTCCTTGTCATTTCTACAAAGATTTCTCTTACATTATGGTTTTCCTTGGCAGATGACTTAAAAAACTCTACATTGTCATGTTTTTTTCTAAAATTTTCTATGACTAATTCATTTACTTTCTTTCGATTTTTTACTAGATCGCTTTTGCACCCGATTAATAACTTTGGAGTTTTATTTTGTTTTTGTTTAAAAAGGTGCTCATACCACCATTCCAATCCAAGCAGAGTGTTATTGAGGTTGAACAAGCTAAAAACCATAAAAATTCCATTTGCTCCATGGATGTAGTAGCTAAACATTTGTTTGAATTGTTCTTGACCACCAAAATCCCAAATAGAGAGTCTTATGAATGTTTCATCTCCATCAACAAGAATAGGAAGATCATATGTATAGAAGTCAATCCCAATTGTTAAACGTGTATTGGCGTCAAAAGTGTCAAAACACAGTCTTCTAGCAATGCAAGTCTTTCCTACTCCTCCTTGACCAAGCAGACAAATTTTAAAAATATAGTAGGGTTGATCCTCACGCTCAAATGACATTAAATTTCAACAACTATGTGAAATGCTTTAATAATTATTACTTTCTAGAAATAATCATTACAATCGGTTTTAAATCTTTATATCAATAAGAGAAATTTATATTTTTGATATGAAATTTAAGGAATTATGGATGAAAAAAATATATTTCCTGATTACGAACCAAAAATCACACCAGATACTATTGAAGATTATTTAAAAAAACCGAGCCAAGTATATGAAATCCTAGGAGAAATAGGAGACCCTCACATAAGTAAGTTAAAAAATATATTAGCCCTATTCAACAAATACGAAAAAAAGGCAAAGGAACATGTGGGCCAGTATGATAAAGGCAATGTTGCAATTGGTGCCGATGAATACCAATATTTTCCTTCAGAAGAGGAATTAATAGTTTCGGAATTAGGAAAAATGATCATGGAAATAATGGAATCATATTCCAAACAACAATTAAAGACTTTAAAATTAAGATTTAAGATTAAGTCTCAACAAATCCACTTTTTTGAAATGTCTTTCAGACATGTCGATGTAATGGGATCTGGGCGCTTTTTTTATGCCGAAAAAGCTCCTAAGGAAACGATAATTGAATTGTAAGACATTGGAAAGGATTCCGGAGCCAGAGTTAACTTATGAATGATGATGAAAAGTTAAAAGAAAACGACAAATTAGCGGGAAGAATTTGGAAGATTAGAGATTATATTCAGGAACTCGAGGATATAAAAGAAGGCATTATACATTTTCTACTTTCTCGTAAGAAATTGGACGATGTAACAAAAAACTTGTGGATTTCAGATGTAAAAGAATTCTACTATAATACTGTTTCTGCCTGGGAAATGCTAAATAGCACTTCAAAAGGAAATTTAAAATATTTAGATAATTCTAAAAGCTTTTTACATGCCGCAAGAAGTCGATTAGCGAAATCCCTAAGCGAATTAAAATTTTATAAAGAAGAACTAGTATCTAATCATATAAAAGAAGTTGAAATTAGTTTTGAAAAATGCTGGAACGCTTTTTATTTTGAATTTGATTTTTTAACCCCAAGTAAGAAAATTATAGAGCCTATCGCCAGAATTATTAAAGTTTCTGATTCAGAATATCACTTACCTTGTTCAGTCTGTAGTAAAATTTCTGTCGAATACAAAATAGGGTATGGTCGGTTCGATGAACAAGAATCGCTTGTATATAGTGGTATTACGCACAGCAGATCGCTAAGAAGGGATCTCGCAAATGAGCTATTCGAAATTCTGAAAAATGAAGATCTTTTAGGTGTTTATCATTTCATGCAAAAGTATCACTCTATCGAAGGATTAGATGCGTACTGTCCTAAATGTGATAAAATATACTGTTGGGAACATTATAACGCAAGAGAAGAATATGACGACGGTTTTTACGATTGTACTATGGGTGAATGCCCTGCTGGGCATCGTAGGATGATCGATGATTAATTTAGAATAATCACCTCTAAATATCATGAACAATAAGTTGGAATAAAGAAATACTACAACATCATAATTTAGGATTGTAGGATTAAAAACTAAAAAAAAGAAAAAAAATTTATAAATATATTATGCTTTCAGGAAATCGCTTTAAATTAAGTTAATAGCGATTTTCATATCTGCTTGAGTTACTTTCTTACGACCAGAGTGTTTAGCGATATCTAAAGCACAACCAGTTAAAGTTTTGGCATATTCTTCTAAATAGTCCATTAACTTATCTACTGCGGCTCTACTTACGATTTCTGCTCCAGCCTTTTTCATTAAAGCCCGTAAAGGACTCCATGCAAATGCAGCCATTT
>JAEOTS010000022.1 GCA_016839745.1 Promethearchaeota archaeon | reverse complement strand
GAACATACTGCTCCGTTTGATGCGTTAGTTTATGTGTTCGATGGTAAAGCAGAAATAATAATTTCTAAAAAGTCTTTTATCTTAGAAAAAGGGCAAATGATAACGATGCCTGCCAATGAACCACATGCTCTTAATGCTTTAGAGCGTTTTAAAATGATGTTAATAATGGTCAAAGCGTAGAAAATAATTGATTTTTTTTCTTTTCTTTTTTCTAATTAAAGTTTTAATTTTTCTCTAGATATTGTTGATCAATTAAAAGATCCATCTCAGCATTCAACCAACACAATTCATCGTAGGTGCTAGATGAATTAAACACTTCCTCTGCCTTTTTACGAATATCTTCAAGCGAAGGCATTCCAAGGTTTACATTTTGAATAATTTCGGCTAAAAGCCAGCACAAATCGTTGTAGGAATACTTTTTTAGTGATAAATAATAAGCCGCTTCTCTGATTTGTGATTCTAGACCTATTTCTTCATCAACATCAAGTACATCCGGTTCTTTTATTGAAGGTGCTGCCTCTTCTGTAAGCTCCTCAATAAAAGGTTTTCTATGTTCAACGAGCTGTTTTAACCACGCAACTATTCCTGATTCAACAATGTCTTCCTTTATTTCTACGGTTTCTTCTTCAGTTGTGGTAGGTGCCTCTTCAGTGGGACCTAACAAAACTAGTTCAGGTCTGCGTTCGGTTGATCTACCCGGGATTAAACCTTTTTTTAACTGATCCATCATAGATAGAAATGAACCGTATTCTCTTTTTTGCATCATTATTAATATTTTACACGCACCACCACGATCTTTGTCAATTTTCCTTGCCCAAGCTGCTGCTAGATCTTTTTTGTATTGAGGAACTTCAAGACCTACCCAAATATATAGAGTATTTTTCTCTATATCATCAATAAGATACACGTGATGGTTTTCAAATTCCAAATTCCTTAATTCTATTAAATTTCCTTTGTCATCAATCCTATGCAAATTCATATACTATCCGCTTTATAGATGATTTAAGATTATAAAAATAGATTCAATTAAGGTTTAAAAATCTTTATTAAATTTATTATTATATTGTCATAATTTTATCTTTAGTTTGAAATAAGATCTTCAAACAATACTTTTTGGTGAATTTATTATTAGAAAAATAGAACTATTCTCTAAAAATGGAAAATCGCGTGGATTTTACGATGTTGCTAATCAACTTAATGACTTAACGGGTAAGGAATGGGTATTTTCTACTAAATCCGTAATTCCAAAAGGATTTCCTCCTAGTTTTCAACTTAAACTAAGAAATAAACACGGTGGACAAAAACCCCCCGAATTATGCGAATCTTTAATAAGGACATTTACAAAGGAGGGAGATTTTGTCCTCGATCCATTTTGTGGCGTTGGAGGGACCTTAATTGGATGCCATTTGAGTAATCGAAATGGTATTGGGATTGAAATTAATAAGGATTGGATTGATATCTATCATAATATTTGCGATTTAGAATCATTAAAACCACAAAAAATGATTCATGGAGATTCTCGTGAAACTCTTAAAACTTTTATTGACAAAAAAAGATATGAATTTGATTTTATTTTAACAGACATCCCGTATTGGAAAATGGATTTTGTTGAGAAGTCAAAAGGCACCTATAAAAAGGTAGGAGAAGATTCTAAGGGAATATACTCAGAAAAATCGAAATTATCAAGATTTAGTAGCGATTCCAAATACTTTGAAAGAACAAAAGAAGATTGGGAGTCGTTAATAGGTGATATCTTTAGTGACTGCTTTAGTCTTTTAAAATCGGGAAGTTATTGTGCTGTATTTATAGGTAATATGTATCATAAAGGACGATACTTCCTTTTAAACGCCGATATCGCGCGAATTTTAGGTCAAATTGGCTTTATTCTAAAAGGTGAGATCGTATGGTACGATGTAAACAAGAAGCTTCATCTCTATGGGATCAATTATTCTTGGATACCTAGCATTGTTCACCAATTTATTATGGTTTTTAGGAAAGAAAGGAATAATACTCTAAATAAGGAAGAAAAAGAAAGCATACAAACAAGAAACCTTGAAATAATTAAAAATAAATCATCTATTAAAGAATAAGTCAAGGATACTTTTCAGATAATTTTCATAAAAATTGGTCTACAGAAAATTTTTATTAGGCGTGCCTAATTTTAGTAACATAAATTAACATTTAATTGTTAATATTAGTTAACAATCAATTAGTTAAATGTTAATCATAAAATTTATTAACTAAAAGACTAGAGTTGATAAAAAATGGGCCATAATCATGAACATAGGTTGGGAATCGAGGCACCACACTCTCATCTAAAACAAGGACTTTCCGCTATTGTTTTCACCTTAGTTTGGATTCTAGATTCACTAGTTTTCTCGTTTTCAACAGTAATTAATAGTTATGTTTCTTGGATAGTTAGACTTATCTTGTTTATTATCTTTATCGCCATAGCTTACGCGTTTATTCGCGCTTCGCACAATATTTTATTTCGGCAACCGGAAAATAAGGACGATCTCATAACGAACGGAATACTAGGGCATATAAGGCATCCGATGTATTTTGGTGTTCTCTTAATTTATATTGCATGCATATTTTTATCGATTTCCTTAATCAGTATTGTGCTATTGATTATTATATTTGTTATTTACGATAGATTAGCTACCTTTGAAGAAAACCAACTAGAAGAATTATTCGGACAAAAATATTTAGAATACAAGGAAAAAGTTCCTAAATGGATTCCTCGATAAACCGATTCTTTCGCAATGTAAAATTAGAAGTACGTAGATAGGGCAAAGCTGGTATTTGCATAAATATAATTAAATTCCATCGCATAAAACTAGTTAAAAAACTATCATTCTAAAATAATCCTTATCGCCATTCAGTCCCACATTGACCACATCTATACATTTTAGCATATATTCTCGGATATGTATAGATTATTTTGGATTTATCATCAAATTCACGAATTTGGTCTTTATTTGTATTTCCGCAATTGGGGCATGTTTTTTTACGAGTAACTGTTTCTTCTTTTAGCATTTCATCTTTTAAACTTAAATCTTCTGGTCCTGAAATTTTATCAATATCAATGCTATCACTTGTCGGAACGAATTCTCTTTCTGGTTTTGGGGGTTCCTCGATTGTACTCACATCGACAAGAGATTCTTCTTTTTCTACTTCAACTTTTTCTTCCAAAACTTCTTTTTTCGGTATAAGGTTCTCTTGTATCTTAGGTGTTTCTCTGTTCTGAGTTTCCATGATGTTTATAGTGTTAGCTAATAATATTGCATCTTTTTGTTTAAGTTCTTCGTTTTCTTTCTGTAAGGTTTGAAATTCATTTTCTAATTTACTTGCTTTCGCTTCAAACTTTGTTAATCGAAACCGTTCAGCCTTTACAGTATCCAATTTCTCTATTAACTGTTGATTCTCATTTTTTAATTCACTATTAATACTCTCTAAATTCTGCATAGTCTGCTCTAAATTATCAATTGATAACTCTTTACTTTTTAGAGTCAAATTATTATTTTCAAGCAATTTATTTGCTTCCTCTAAATCGTTCAACTGTTTTTTTAATCTGCTCATATTGTATTCTAATTGTTCAACATTCGAGGTTTCTTTTTTTAAGGTTTCTGCGCTATCTCTAAGGTTTTCATTTTCTGTTTCGATTTCTAAGATCCTTTCTTTAAGTTTTTTATTTGCATTCTCTAATCTTCCGTAATCTTCAATTAGATTATTTAGTGAATTCTGAGTTTTCATAATAACTTGATCCTTAATAGAGTCATTTAGACTTTCTTTAAGATTGATTACTTCAGCATTTAAATCCATAATTTTCTTTTGTAAAGTTTCTTTCTCACGATTTCTTTGAGTTAATTGCTGATTTTGAGAATTGATTAAATTTTTTAGTACATTAATTTCTTCAGATTCAATAATCTCTTCAGGGGGTTTCCCAAATTCAAGTTTGGAAGAAGTTTGATTCTTCTTCAGCTTAGTTTCTAATTTTGCAACCTTGAGCTCTAAATTTTCAACAGTTTTTTCTAATTGAGCCCTAGTTTTTTCTTCATCCTCAGCTTTATCTATTAAATTCTTTAAATTTTTGCTCATATTAAATAAACGCTCATTATTTTTTCAATAACTGACTACACTTAAAATATAATAAATCTCTTGTTAAAAAAATTTAGAAAAACTAATTTTAAATTGATGAACTTCGTTAATAATTTTGTGTTTATTTCTAAAATATAAAATTATAAGTCTGTAGTCACACTCTAGATTTGATAAGTCTGGGAAGAGCCTCAAAAATGGTAGGATCTAACAAATATTTTTATAAAGTCTGTATTGTCGGAGATTCTGAAGTAGGAAAAACAACGCTTGTTAATCGATTTTTAAAAAGGAGGTTTGTAGCAGAAGCGCAAAGAACAATTGGTTCCAATTTTTTTGTGAAATATGTTAAAATCCCCGATGTGAAAAACTCGTTAACCTTACAGATTTGGGACTTAGCCGGCCAACCTCGTTTCAAATGGGTTCGATATGCGTTTTATAAAGGCGCAAGAGGAATCGTGTATACATTCGATTTAACGAGGAGAAAATCCTTGGATAGTTTATTAGGCTGGAAAGAAGAAGTAGAAAGTAAAATCGGCGTGGTGCCAAATATTTTCGTAGGAAATAAGCGTGATCTAATAAATGATGAAAATAATTTCATTAACGCAGAAGAAATTAATCAATTCAAGGAGTTTTTATCCGCTTGTGCATACATTGAAACAAGTGCGAAGCTTGGCACTAATGTAAAGGGTGTATTTGATGAATTGGCTTTCAAAATGTATGAAAATACTGATTTTTAATGAATTGATAATTTATCAGAATTATAGTCGTATTTAGTCACGAAAAGATATGAGTTCAGAAGATAAATATACTCTGGTTAGGGAGGTCATTTTAGATTGGTATAAAGATAATAATCGAGACTTTCCTTGGAGAGCATCAAAATCTCTATACCAAATTTTAATTACTGAGATCTTACTACAAAAGACAATTGCTTTAAATGTTTCAAATATTTACAGCGATTTTTTCTCAAAATATGATGACTTCCCCAAGATTTACAAAGCAAACATTACTAACTTACAATCAGATATTAAGGGATTAGGTTTATCCAACAAACGAGCGAAAATTTTAAAAGATTTAAGCAAGATGATCATAACTGATTACAACGGAGAATTACCTCAAGATCCTGAAATATTAAAAAAAATCAATGGAATTGCCGATTATGTGAGTAACGCTTTTGCTTGTTTTGGATTAAACCATAGAACTTTTTTCTATGATGTTAATATAAAAAGATTTATTCAGAGAGTTTTTGAACCTCAAGATGTGAAACTTAAAATTGAGACTATCTATACAGAATTAGACAAATTGCTACCAAAAACCGATTTCAAATATGTGTACTGGGCGATCCTTGATTTTGGATATAAAATTTGTTCTAAAAATAACCCTAAATGCGATCTTTGTCCTGTTTCTGACACATGTCTATATTTTTTAAAATCCAATAGTTAGAGTTGATGAGCATAAAAACTAAAAAAAAAAGTGAGTTTTTTGTTAATATTATTTTATTCTGGCATCTTCATGCCTAACATCTCTAAGGCTTCAACTACTTTAAATCGAACTTCCATTCTGTATCGAAACCCGGGGATATCATGATAAACAAGTAGTTGTTTTTGTTGTAGTGCTAAACATTCTTCTAGCTTTCCTTCCTTCACATCATAAACACTAATCGTACTCATACCTTCCTCAGTTGCCTTTACTGCGTTAGGAATAATTTCCTTAGCTAATGGTCTCATTGCCGCTCGTTCTTCTTTTATCACCTTTAAGTAGGCTTTAGAGATATTTTCTGCTTGATCAGCGGGGAAAATACTATAAGTAAATAAATATGGCATATTTTTCTCCTTTCTGTTTTAAGTAATTATTAATCTAGTTCTACAAGGTTTTAGTTAAATTGGATTATCATATTTAGAATTTCGTTAATTTTTAATTTTATCATTATTGTCAAAGTTTTTGGAACGATGCTAAAAATTTTTTTTAAATACATTCACTAATTATAGCAGATCAAAACCTTAACTCCCTTAATTTCTTGCTGAAACGCCTTATTGAGAAAGTCGTTTTCCTATATTCTAATATAATACGGGATTGGGATGGAGCTATGGAAATCTTCCTCCCAATTGAAAATATTACCCAAGAAATCTTCTTCTAAAATAAACTAGTCACTTTCTTTTTCTTGAAAGAACGAGATTCGGATTTAAAAATACATTTTGACACATTGGACAGGCATTATATCTTGCTAACCAATCATACACGCATGAATAATGATATTTGCTACCGCAAAATGAGCATTTAATAATTCGAGTGCTTCTATGCCAGATAAATTCGTGACAAATAGTGCATTGAATATTTTCCTGTGCTCTTATATCTTTGGTTTTTAATTTGTGTCCACAATAACGACAAAAATTTGTTTTGAACTTATCTGACTTTATTAATTTTGAACCACAGTTAGGGCAATAATTAAACACTCTTTCTGGCAATAATATATTCACAGTAATTATTTGTTTACTTAACTAATTTTATTTGAATACAGTTTATATTAATCTTAAATCTTTATGAGACCGATTTTTGAATTTCAATTTAGTATTTGAGAAAATATTTGAACAAGGCACTATTTTGTTAGATAACTTAGAAAAAATTTCCTTTTAATCAAAAAATGCAAATTAAAATAGACCAGGTCTCACATCCTTATCGAGCTTGGCCGATATTCTGGCTTGCGTTCGTAAGGTTATTTTACGTATCCATTTTTGAAAGAGCATTTTCAAATTACCTATATTTTGTTGTAGATATTAGCGAAGGTACTCTAGGGATTGTATCTTCTGCTGGAGCTATTGCTTATATTTTTGCACCTATTCTTGGGCAATATATCACTTCAAAGATTGGAATCCGTAAGGCCCTCTTATTTACTAGCATAATTACACCCCTTTTAGCTGGACTTCAAATTCTTTACTTTGAACCGTGGTTTTTAATTTTGTGTCGTGTATCAATAGGACTTGTCATGGGACTTTATTGGCCAAATTGTATGAATCTGTTAAGTAAATGGCAGAAGATAAGTAATTATGAAAGAACAAAAAGAAACTTTAGAAATTTTAATTTTTCTTGGAATTTTGGCTTTATTTTTGGGCTTCTTGTAGGTTATGTTTGGACATTTTTCTGGAGTGATTATTTATCTATGATTATTTCTTGGTTTTTATCGTTTTTACTGATTCCGATTAGTTTTTTTATAAATAAAGATTCCCAAATCGATGTTCAAAAAGAAGAATTAGAAATCCACTTAGAAAATCCCATCTATGAAGAAGATTTTAAAATGCTTTTGAAAACAAATTCAAATTCCTCTATGATATTATATCCTATCCTATTTTCATGGATTGGTATAATATTTTTATCGACAACAAAAGCAATATTACTATTTACATATCCCGTTTTTTTAAAACAAATTACCTTGGAAACTCAATCTACTTATCTTGTCCAAGGAGGAATACAATTGGCTCAACTTATTGGCTTAACGTGGATTAATGTGATGCAAGTTTATAAACGAAAAGTGTCCGTGTTTATTAGTATTAGTGTGCTCGTTGTAGTTTCGTTTACGATTTTTTTAATTGGAGATATTTGGTATATTGCATTCATCTTCGCTGTATCCGGTCTTTTTTTCGGTTTAATACACGGAACATCTATGAAAATCATGCTCGATTATGGAGCAGCTGAAAATACTTCAAAATACTCCACTATTAATGAAATTGTTATAGGGATCGGTTTTGGAGTAACCCCCATCGTAGCGGGTTTTGTTGCAGAAGTTAACTTGTACGTTATCTTTGTTTTTATAATAATAACTGGGATTGCGTTTTTATTTATTTTAATTTACCTCTCCCGACATGTTAAAAAATAAATAATAATAAATAAGGAAACATCGATCTATTTGCTTTTAGTCTTTTAAATTAATTAATCTTTTATTCAAGCGTATTAAATATAAATTAAATTAGAATTAATTGTAGGAAAATATTAACTTGACATTATTTGATCAGCTAAACAAGCACCAGTTAAAAGAACTTCTCGTTAAATGTTGGATGACTCACGATGGATCGTGGTTTTATAACTGTGTTAAAGAGTTCGGTATTGAAACTGCGAACAAACTAAATAAAGCTGCAATTAAAACGCTTTCACCAATCGAGATGCAAAGAGTTATGAAAGCGCAGGGATTGGATGATATTAAAATAGAATCATTTGAACAGCTAAAAGAATTTATTGACAACGGATTTTCCATCTTAAAAGGGGATTTCATGAAATTTAATTATACTTTTCCTGAACATAATGTCTTGCATTGGGAAATGGGAAGATGTTTCGCCTACGAAGGAATGAAAAGGATTGGAGTTAAAGAAAAGTATGAATGTGGGCTTATTTATCGCCTATGTTGTTGGTTAGATGTTAAAGGTGTCAAATATAGACTTGAACCTAAAATTAATGAGTGCTTATTACATTCTCAAGAAAATTGCGTCGGAGATTTGCTATTTAACTTTTTAAAATAAAAGAGATTATTAAAATGTATCCCTGGTTTATATTTTCCATTTTAGGTATGTGCCTTATGGTTCCACTTCATTTTTTATCGGTTGAACATTTAAAATTTCAAAAAAAATTTGGAACGGATAAAGGGAATAAAATAACTGGGATACTCGGACTTACTTCAGGATGGGGTTTTTTTATATTTTGGTTTGGAATCTGGATATCCCCTCAACCTCGATTAATAATTCCTTTTATGCAAGATCCAAGCTTTTTTATCCCAATTATAAACTTTTCAATACCAATATTTTATTTAATAATCTCTATTCCTTTTATTCTAATAGGCGCTTGGTTTGGAATTGGGAGCGTAAGAGAAACCTCCCTCAAAGTAGCGGAAACTCATAGAACAGAAAGGATCGTTTCTACTAAAATCTATTCTTTAATTAGACATCCACAATACTTTGGTGGAATGCTAGCTCATATTGGAATCTCTATTCTGTTATCGTCGCTTTTTTCTTTAATTTTTACTCCTATAGTGATTCTTCTTAACTTTTTGGTTGCTTGGAAAGAAGAAAAAGAGTTAATTAAAGAATTTGGTGAAAATTACAAGAACTATAAGGAAAAAGTCCCTATGTTCATTCCAAAATTAAAAAAGCGAAAACATAATTAGAGTGTTATCTAATTTTTCTGATTGATTAAATCCTTTACGGTAATTTCGGGATGATGATATCTTTGCGTTTTTTGTGTTTCCTTACCAAATTGAATACATTTTTCAGGACAAAAGTTAATGCAGGCTAAACATAACTGGCATTTATGTTGCCATTGAGGCATATTCTCTACAATAACGATATTATTTACAGGGCATATCTCTACACATATACCGCAACTGCTACATGTGTCTTCAGCGTAGAAATCTTTGTCATAACTATGCACATTTTCTCGGAACTCTTTATTAAATTTCTCGCTTTTAATTCTCCGTTTCTCAAAGATATCTTTTCCCAGATTTCTTTCATTTTCCTCAACGGTTTTACGAATAATGTCAATTTTTTTATTTGCTTCTTCAAAATATCTTTTTTGGTGTGCTTCGGAGTGAATATCATACCCTATGATATAGTTGGTAGGCATTAAAATATAAAATCCAGCACTCAAGGTTTTCGATTTCGTATTTAAAATGGTGTTTATTTGCAGTAGGGGTGTAGTGTTGATTTCTCCTGCATAAGTTACAACAGCAAAGAAATAACTGGATTTAGAGAGCTCTATTTTGTTTAAGAAATCATAGACTATTTTAGGTAAACCGGCATAATATAGAGGAAAAACAAATCCAACTTTTTCAGCCGACGAAATAAGCTGATCCTCCTCCCAAACTTT
>JAEOTS010000154.1 GCA_016839745.1 Promethearchaeota archaeon | reverse complement strand
GTGCTAAATCCTCCAAGTTCAATTTCTTTAGGGACTTCCATCGGCAAGATGACATTCAAAGCTTTGATTAGGAGCGAATCAGCTTTTCCGTCGCCATTTGTATCAACGGTATATATAGATTTCTTCGGCGGAAAGATTTTCTTGAAGAGCACTTTGAGCGCAGAAATATCAAAAGACATGGGAATACAAACAAACCAAAGATAAATTTTTATTCTTTATTAAGTATAATAATTGATCAATTAAAATTTTTGGATAGAAATTAAGGTGTTGTAATAATTTTTACGCACTTTCTCGTTTTCATAAGGTTAAATCCAGTTTTTAACAAATCTTCCAAACGTATAACTTTAGTGATTAACTTATCAACATCTATTTTTTTATTGGCTATTAATTCAATTGCGTCTAAGAAATCTTCTGCATAACCAATGTAAGATCCTAAGATTTTTCGTTGGTATCTTACGATGTCGTTAGGTTTTATCTTTGCTTCAGCTCTATAATCTTGCCCAAAACAAATGAAACGAGCCCCAGCAGCCCAAATTTTAGTAGCCATTTCGAAAGTTTGAGAAATTCCTACAGCATCTATAATAACATCAACACCTGCATCGTTGGTTATCCGCATAATTTCACTTTTAACATCTTGAGACTCTGGATTAATAAGAAAGTCTGCACCAAGCTCTAACGCTTTTTGACCGCGCCACTCGTCTATTTCTATACAAATTAATCTCTTTATTGGGTGCATTCTTATAACAGATTCAATTATTAACCCCATTGGTCCAGCTCCTATTATGACTACATTATCTGATTCTTTAACGTCAGCTAAATTATGACAGTGAACAGCACAAGAAAGAGGTTCTATTAAAGAAGCAGCAGTTAAGTCTATATTTTCAGGAAGTTTAAATAAAGCGCTTCTTGGTAATACGCAGTATTTTGCAAAACCGCCATCTTGAAATATACCAAATGTTGTTCCAGATGCCATATATTCACAGAGACTCGATAAACCTCTCCTACAATTGATACAATATCCACACTTTTCATTAGGATCAGCAGCGACTTTATCACCAATATCTAAATCTTGAACGCTCTCTCCAACTTTTCTGACTATTCCTGCAAATTCATGCCCTAAAATTGTATTGTCATTAGCAGGATGCCCTCCCTCCAATATTTTTAAATCAGTACCACACATTCCACAAGCTTTTATCTCCACCAATACTTGATCGCTTTTTGTAATTTGAGGAATGTCAACTTCCTCTAATTTAATATCACCACCTTGCTTATCACCTTTATGAAATACTGCTGCTAACATTTTTCCCATTGTAAGACCCTCAATTATTCAATAGAATATTTATCATGATTAATTATAATCAACTATAATCTCATTGCTAAATAATTTTGCTAAGATAATTTTAATACTATTCATTGAGAAAAGTTGAAAAAGGAAAAGAAATAATTTATTCTTTATATTTTTTTAAACAAACCATTTTCCAGCGTTTAAGTCCTCGAAAAAATATTCCCTATCTCCTTTATCTTTAATTTTTTCGCCTGCTTCTTTTGCTATTTTTAGATGATTTTCGTAGTCTTTTTTATTTCCAGCCAAAGCCGAAGCTCTAGCTAAAGCTTCGTGAGCAAATGCAAGATCAAAATCCTCAATATTATTATCTTGAGTAATTTTTACACATAGGTTCGCGTGATAGAGAGCTGGTTCTTCTCGTTCCAATACTGTGTAGACTCGAGCAATTTGCCATTCACCCCTTTGAAGATTTAATGCTGTTCCTTGTTGATTGGCGACTAAAACACCCCAATGATATCTCGAAGCGTGGACCGTGTGAATCATATCGTTATCTTCTTCAGGAGTTCTATCTTTTTTTTCTAACAATTCCCAAGTCTTATTGAAACATTTTTTTGCTAATTTTTCGTGTATTTTAAGATCTTCTTTTTCAGACATAGTAGTCACAATCAGTTCAATTTCTGTTAGGATTTTAATGTTGTTCTTTTGTTCAATAAAATAATCTTACTCCAAGCCTACTAGAATTTATAATATCCTTTCAGAGTTTTATAATTTGTAAGAAATAGAATAAAAAAAAAAAATTTAAAAAAAGGAGTTGTTAGTTATAATTTCGCTCCACAATAAGCGCAATATACTGCGTTTCCTTCGCGTTTCACAGGAGTTCCACAATTTGCACAATACTTACCAGTTTCTTCAGAAGATGGTTGATTAGAGGCAGTTACTTCCACATGTTTTGCCTCACCAGTTTTAGTCGAAAATTTTCCCCTCAATTCTCCCCTTGCTTTCAAATCTAATACAATTGCTCGAGCATCTTTAACTGTAATACCTGTATTACTTGCAATCATTTCAATTGAAATGGTAGGATTCTGCTCAAATTCTTGTTTCACGATATTTCTTAACTTACTTCTATTTGTGAGCCTGTAAATTTGGCTGGATATTATTGATAGCCCGATAATAATCCAGATAAAACCAAAGAACCACCACCAATTCG
>JAEOTS010000153.1 GCA_016839745.1 Promethearchaeota archaeon | reverse complement strand
CTGCTGAACGTTCTCTCCAATTCCGTAATGAAGAGACGATCCGACTAAGTTTGAATTTATATTCTTTATTATAATTAATTAAATAAGCTTTCATTTTTTTTGGATATTTTCTAAAATCAACTTCTAGCATAATTTCACTATTGATTTTAAGAAGTAAATGAAAATTATTTCCGTCAACAGAAATAACATCTGGAAATTTATCAAGAACTTTTAGATATTCTTCCTTTCTTTTATCCATATTTTTCTCAAACAATTATGGTTTATTTTATTTACGATTTAAATTTCATTTTCTATAAATAGTTTAACAGATTCTAGGGATGGGCTCTCCTAATGGCATATCTACAAACCTAGTCCCCCCTACTATCGTATTTAACAAAACTCTCTTAGGATTGTCAGATTTGACAACCCCAATTATCTCGGCGTCTTTGCCAATTGAAGTTAACTTTATTTTTTCTAAAATCTCCTCTGCACGATTTGGATCTACAGCCATTAATGCTCTTCCCTCGCTAGCAATACCATAAGGATCTAATCCAAGCATCTCACAAATTGCATTAACTTGTTTTTTAATTGGTATTTTTTCTTCTTCTAAAACTATACTAACATTTGATTTACTTGCCCAATCGTTTAATGCTCCTGCTATACCCCCTCTTGTAGGATCCTTCATGGCGTGGATGAGATTATTACTAATATCTTCTTTTAAAATATTATATATATCTAACAAGTGTTCTACATCAGAATTTAAATCTGTTGAGATATTCAATCCCTCGCGACTACCGATTAATGCCGTACCATGATCTCCTATACTCCCCGTAATTATAATTCTATCACCGGGTTTTAAATTGCTATCTAAAATCTTAATATTTTTATCTTTGATCCCTATTCCTGTAGTTGCCATTATCATGTCATTGAGAGTTCCCTTCGGCATTACTTTTGTATCACCAGCAATAATTGCGATTTTTGCTTCTTTCGCTTTAAAGTTAAACGCGTTTATTATTTTTTCGAGTGCTTCAAATTTAAAACCTTCTTCGATTATGACAATTGAAGTCAATGCTATAGGTTGTGCGCCCATCATTATTAAATCATTTACCGTGCCGCAAACGCTCAGGGTTCCTAAATTTCCTCCAGGAAAAAATAAAGGATATACGGTGTGTCCATCGGCAGTAATTACAATTTCTTTTTCATAATCTTCTAAAGGAATTGTTGCTCCATCATCGAGTTCTCTAACTCCTATACCCTCGTTCACATTTTTGAATGTAATGTTTTTAGTAAGAAACGAGATTAGTTCTTCTTGTACTACTCCACCAGCACCATGAGCTAATCTAATTACATTTGAGCTCATTTTTTTCATATTCATACTAGAAAATAAGAAGTAAAAATTAAAAGCATTTAGATTATAAAATCGTTGCGTTTGTAAGAATTACAATTTTATCCCATAAGCGTCAATTATATCGGGAAATTTCTTGAGTTCATTAATATCTTCTTTAGATACTGCATCATCTAGTGTGACGATCGAAATTGCGGTATCACCTTTTTCTTTTCTTCCGCATTGTAGCCCCGCTATGTTTATTCCTTTATTTCCTAAAAAGGTCCCAATATTCCCGATCACTCCTGGCACATCGTTGTTTCTTAAAGCAAGCATATAATTTGTTGGAGCGAAGTCATAGAATAGTCCGTTTATTTCAACTATTCTTGGATTCTCTGAAAAAACTGTTCCCGCAATTTTAGTTAAAGCTCCATCTTCAGTCATGATAGAAATTTTAATGTAATTCTCATAATTAATTGGTTTTACGTACTTTTCTACGATAACTTTAATATCATTCTCTTTTAAGATCTCTTCTAAATTAATGTAGGTTATAATTTCTACTAACCTACCATCAAAAAGAGATTGTAATATCACAGCTTTAATTGGTTCGAAGTTAGTAAATATTTCCCCTTTATACTTAATTTTCACACTGACAATTTTTGAAAGGTTAAATTGAGTTATGAATTTACTTAAAGAAGCCCCTAACTCTATATAAGGGCGATAAATATCAGCCATTTCTTCTGACATGTTGAAAGATATAT
>JAEOTS010000152.1 GCA_016839745.1 Promethearchaeota archaeon | reverse complement strand
CTATGAAGTCTTCGTAGGCTTCGGTCATTCTTACACTCACTTTTATGTTTGAATTCAGTATTCAGATTTTATAATTAACTAAGGTTTATTTTAACTAAATAGTCTTCTACCCAAATATAAAATTTCCGATATTAAAATCTATTTAAAAACTTACTTACTGTCATTAAAAATATCAGTTAAAAAAAAATTGGTAAAAAAATACAATTAGTACCAAACTAAACTCTTGATTCTTAACGTCTTTTCCGATTTTCCTCTTTTTCGTGGTGGAGCATAATGACTATACCAAGAATGAGCATTGCGGAATCATCGTCAAGGTCTGGAGACATCTTAATTCCAAATGTATTCTTTAGGAGACTTTTCCATAATTTTTTTCGTATTTCGGCAACTTCCTGGCCATCTTTAAAAATCCTGAATTTAAGCGTCATGACGTTTCCTTTCATCGTGAAAACCTTATTCTCATTAGGATCCTCAAACCAATATTTAGCTGGAAATGCTACAATTTTTTGTTTCAGTTTCCCAATGAATTTATCGTCCTCTTTCTCTCCTCCTTTATAAAAAGAATAGGCTGAGCGAAGAGAGATTATCTTTTCTTGAACTGTTAATATGGGAACATCGTTAATATCTCTTATCCGGTAGGTATTACCGATCTTTATTAAATTTCCTCTAAATGTTCCAAGTAATTCGTTGTCTAAGTTCCTAATTTCACCTTTGTCCGTTAAAGAAATCATTTTCTCATTAAGCATAAATTCTCTCGTTTTTTGAAGCGACATAATTTTCTCTCTTTTTCTTTTTTCTAAAGTTTTAAATGTATAATTAAAATTTGACTTTAAATATTTTTGCTCTCTTTTTAAAAATTGGACTAATTAGAACTTATTAATAGGATATTCTACAATTAATATAATAAAACAACCAATTTATTAAATAATCAATTAACAAAAAGAGGTTAATTATCATAGCATTAGTTTTTAGCACTGATGGGTATTTCTGTGAGGGTGAAGTGGAACGTGATTGGAAATTTAAAATGGAGTCAGGGAAGATACTGTTAACAGAAAAAGAGCTATCGCTTATAAAAAAGTCAAAGATAAGTCTTACAGAAGTGGGTACTTCACTTGACGATTTTAAAGAAGGATTTGTGATTCCCTTAGCTCAAATCAATAAATCATATAACATTAAAGTCCAGGGAATTTACGTTGTAAAAATTGAAACCCGAGACAGTCATCTATTCTCTATTACAACGGCGAATGATAGAAATATAGGAAAAAATGGGAGTATACATCTAAGCGAGTTGATAAATTCAACAGCCTTACTCGCAAATAATGTGAAAACTGTATCCTCAACCACAGGTGTTTCTAGAATAGAACAGGATCTTAATGTGTGTAGACATTGCGGAGAAAACATCGATCTTAATTGGAATTTTTGTAAAAAGTGTGGAAAGGAAATATAAAGAAAAAAATTAATTAGTTGGGTAAGCAATAGTAAATTCTTGAGTAAGTTAATTAAATTCGACGCCCAGGACCTCCAAATGGACCAGGACGTCTTCCACGACCAAAAGGAACTCCCATCATTCCCCCACCACCGCGAGTATCGTGCATCACATTGTCAATAGACAAAACAAAACCGAGTAAAATCCTTCTATCAGTTTCGTTATCCAAAATTCTTAGAGCGTATCTATCTGCAAAGTCAAAAATACCTCCCAAGAAGACATCTCTCCACCGGTCGGCTTTTTCTATTTCTGCTACTAATTTTCCTGTGGTTAAATCGTAGATTTTAAACGACCAGCCAAAAAAGTCTCCATCGGCTTCAAACCAGCGCGTACCGAGAGGATCTTCTAAATAGAATTTAGATTTAAAGAAAGTTAGTATTTTCTTTTTAATTCTTGCTATAAGTTCCCCATCTGGTGTCTTTAAATCTTGAGCGCCTCGTGCAGAAACTATTTTACTGTGAATCGTGGCAACGACAGTGCCATCCAATTCTTGGAGTTCAACTCTCCTTCTTATACTAAAAAAAATTCGATTCATACGACCAATAAGTTTGCCTTCCTGATCCATTATATCGCCGTAACCCATATCCCACATGCGTTCGTGTATTAAATAGTACGACCTATTTAAATCAAGAAGATTACTACTTTCTAGAGGAGCCTGACTTGGAGCAGAGGTTAAACTAATTTTTTCTTCTTTTTCGGCTGTTTTTTTAACCGATCGTAAATCTGTCCCGCATTTTTCGCAGAATTTTTGGGACCCATTATCAACAGGATCCCCACAATTTGGGCAATTCATAAAATCAACCTTATTAATTTTACAATTTAAATATGTTTTAATCATCAATAATCAATTTAGTCTAATAAATGTAAGGATAGCTGTGAAATTCTACATGCAATGTAAAGAAATATTTTAATTAGACTACAGTTTTAATTATAGTATATCAAAGAAGTGGGAAAAAAATGTCAACAAAAACAACTATACCAAGTTTGTTAAAATTAAAGGACTATGTGACACTAACGGGGACAATAATCGGGATGATCGCGTTGATTTGTGGATCGTTTGGAACTCGATATGCTGTATCTTTAGGTTTTTTTTTAATCTCAATTACATTAGGGACTGATTTAATTGACGGATATATCGCGAGAAAAACAGGAACTGTAAACGAAATGGGCAAAGAACTTGATTCTTTAAGCGATTCTTTAACATTTGGAATAGTACCCGCCGTTTTAACTTTTCAGGCGTTTAAAACGGGGGCATTTTTCGATTTTATTCTCCTAATCGGAAGTATCTGTTTCGCGTTAGGTGCGATTTTAAGATTAGCACGATTTAATATTCTAGCAGATCCTGGTTATACAGGCGTACCAACACCCGTAAGTTGTTTACTAATGATCGGTTACTTTTTTTTTAACTACTTTCATGCGTTTGCATACGGGGGTTTAACTTATCCATTCTTAGATATATCCTATTATTTTGTACCATTTCTTCTAATGTTTATTGGTTGGTTAAATATAACTACTTACATTAAATTTGGTGAAAAAGGCAAAAGCGTTTATATTGTATTTATACTGTTAGCTCCTTTATCACCCATATTCGGCCTTATTGGAATCTTGAATCCGACTTTTATAGTGTCAATCACAGTATCAATAATTTTTTTGATAGCGTTTATTATGTTACTTGGATGGGTACTGTTACATTCGTTTCTACTCAATTTGCTAAAAAAAAGAAGAAAGAAGAATAATACGGGATAAATATTAATAATCAATTTCTTTAAAAAATAAGTATTTAATGTTTTACAAAATATGTTTCTCCCATTCTTCAATACTCTCAATGATATGGCTTATATCCACATCGTTTAGATGACCTAAAAGATTTTTGTATTGATTAATTTTACTTCTTATCTTATGTAGGGTTACGCTGAATCCTTTCTTCTCCAATATTAAATCTGCGATACTTTCCATTTCTTTACTGAATTCTTCTCCGTTAAGCTTGTGGAGTTTTTGAATTAAAGCTTTAAAAGCAGTTTTGATGAGCATTGCTGCATCTTCATCTGCTTTGATGGTTTCTTTAGTTTTTGTAGGTGTTGATGTTGTATCAAGTTTATTAGGAGGTTTTTCAATTATACTCTGGAATTTTTCCGCTATGTTTGAGATTTTTCCGTTTGTTTTAACCTCATCTGAAGTTTTAATTTTTGTTCTATCTGGTCGTTCTGTAGATGGAGTCGTAGGTTTTTTCTGGGGTGTTTTAAAATGAGTTGAAGTAATTGGTTTTGTTCCTACTAATTTACTATGTTTGGGGGCGCTAATACTGAGAGACCTTGGCGTTTCATGTAAACTAGAGCTAGCAGTATCCCAAACAGCATTAACAACAAAAAGAAATAACTTAATTAGAGATTTATTACTTGTTGCAAATCCTATAAAATCGTGTAAAGAATTTTGCGCATCTTCTTTAATTATTCCAATAAGAAAGTGGCTATCGTCACTTTTACAAATAATGATATTTTCGTTTTTAAGAGTCCGAAATTCGAGGTTTCTAAGTTCTTTTACTTTTTTAACATGACTATTAGTATGAGGCTCTGAAGAAGCAATTTCAATTTTAAGACTTTTTGAAATGTTCTTGAAATTATCTATTGCTATATGATCTTCAAGCTTGGGAACGATAATCATTAATTTTTGCTTCGATTGGGATATTCTATTCACGATTTCTTCGTTTACTCTTGAAATACTCCCTATATACCAGAAATCATTCAATTCAATCTTAGATGAGTCTGTAACTAAATTTAAGTAACTTTCCAATGCTTTATTAATTGGGTTATTTAAAGCAGCAACAGAATCAACAGAATTATGAATTATTTCTTTAAAATTTTCTAGAATCATATTCTCGAAATTTTTAAGATCATCATCTAAATTATTTCGTTTCGATTTAATTAATTCAATTATAATATTAATCTTCTTCTCGTAGCTGTTCACCATATTAAGTAAAACCATTTGAAAATCGTTCCGAAATTGGAATGTTGAATTAACTATATTATTAAGAGATTCGATTGTATTTTCAAATTCTTCCTCTATTAATTTGTGTAAGTTAGCAGTAAAATCTCCTAAAAGCTTATTAAAATTCTCTTTAAATACGTCCTCTATAGCCTCTTTTACAACTTTCTCAGTTTTTTTTAATTCTAAAGATTCGACTTTAATGTTGATATCCTTCTTAATGTTAGTAATCAATTTGATTAAATACGAAAATTGAGTTTGCGTAACACCTTTTATTGTTTGTCGTAGTGCCTCTAGTGCCTTCTTTATAACTTTCAGGTTTTCTATACCTTGTACAATATCATCAATATCTTGTTTCTGAATTATTACATCTTCTTCAATATCTTTCCTTAATGCTTGTGTAGCTTCAAACATAGTATCTAATTCAATTATCTTATTTTCTTGGAAGATAGTGATTAAGGAATTCGAAATTAGTATTTGTAATTGATTTTTAATACTATCTAGGTTTGTGTTTATATTACTATAGTAATTTAAAATAGGATTAATTGGAGGTAGTGCTAAATATTGTAAAATTAAATTTGAACCTTGAAGTTTAGTCGTTACGAATAAACCCGCTTCAATAAGTTCTTTTATTATGTTAGTAAAATCTTCTAGAGAAATATTTGGCAAAATAGAATATAGTTCATATGAAGATAACGGTTGTTGACCAATACATCGCAAGTATAATTCAATTGCTTTATCTGAAAGTTGGATATTTTTTAATAATCCTTCCATAGGAGTCTCATTCCTTTTTGCTTTTACTAATAAGTAATATCAATATCTATTTTTTAAAGTTTTTTAGATTAAAAAAAATATTTAAACAATAACTTTCTACACTAAATTATAACGATGTTAGGTTTTAAATATTATTATGAGCCCCTATGAGGATATATTCTTCTACTTAGATTTGACCAAAGAGATTTTAAAGAAAAAGGAAGTCATTAAAGCCATTAAGTATTACATCTCTGAAAGAAATAAAACGAATATTAAAGGGCATTATGGTTTACTTGTCTTCCAAGACGCAGGAAATCCTATATTTATAACAGATAAGAAAGATTCCAATATTATAGAAAACGCTATTGAAGAAAACTGGAAAACTCGTCCTAAGAAGCAATCGTTCTTCGAAAACGGACTTTTTTACATCTTTTCGTATATAGCTGAAACAGTACGAAAAAAGTCAAGGCATAATAGAATTATCGTAATAACTGATACCCCTAGCGATCTATCTGAAGACTATACTGAAGCGTTATTTGGTTTGGTTTCTAAAATCAAAATAATACCCACTTTCATAGATATCATAAGAGTCTCAGAAAAAGAAGAAAGGTTCTTTAGAGACGATGTAAAATTAAATATCTTATCAAGCGATACTAAGGGAGGAATGTTTTATTTATCTGAAAAGAAGGACTTCATTGCTATAATAAAAAAATTAATCAAATCCAAAAAATTAGTCAGTACATTTGAAGAACAATCAGATAGAATTAAAATTAAGAAGGAGGACTACGATTTTTATTCTCGCTTAGCAAAAAATTTAATTCCTTCAAATCCAAATGATGTGGGACTGAAGTGTCATATTTGTCAAGAAGAGATTTGTCCTTGTTGCGCTGATATCAACGACACATTACAAACTTGCGAAAGTTGTAAATCTGCATTTCATAATTGCTGTGTGACTAATTATACGATACAAAATAATATTGGAATTCCACATATTTTTCGATGTCCCAAGTGTGATATTCTTTTAAAAATTGATCAAGATGAAATTGTCTCCCCATATGAAGATACAACTGACTCGGTTGAAGAATACATAGAAAATGAAGAAATAACTACAGAATCTGTAAAACAAATAACTTTAGAGGAATCTGAGCAATTGGATATCGGAAATTCTTATCAAGAGACTAAACTAACTCCTGATATCACAACTGTGAAAACTCCAGAAGAAAAATTTCAAAAAGTTAGGATCGGGGGCTTTTTTGGAAAGACATATACCATTAAAAAAGAAGGCGATAAGCTGATTTATCAAAAAGTAACAGAACCCAATAATGCTGAAAGGAACGATAATGCATACCAAACAAAAAATAATACCGTTTTAGAACCAAAACTTAAAAAAGTTGAAGTACCACAATATTGGAACCCTTCAGGAGGAGTAAATGAAGCACAAAAAATCGGAAAAAGACCAAGTTTTACTAATTGTCCTAGCTGTGGTACCCCGATTAATGAAAAGGATAATAATAAACAATCTTGTCCGTATTGTGGACACAAGTTAGAAGTTTGAACTTCTTTTTTAATATTTTTGAGTAAATTTATTGATTTAAAAATTAAGAACTTAGGTAAGATCAATAAAAATAAATAAAAATTCTCTTATTATTTTATGTAACTTCACTTCATTTTTGGATAAAATTAATACTGCATCTGGATCTTAATATGTTTAAGAAAGCGTCAGTGAACTCAGAAGAATTTATCTTTTATATTGATCTTATCACAGATTTTATTAAGAAAAAGAACGTTATCAAAAGCATTGGCACTTTTATTAAAGAAAAAGCTAAGTTTAATACATTAAGTTCATACGGATTGTTAATTTTTCAAAATGACGATAATCCAGTAACATTATACGATGAGAATGATTTTGAAGTAATTACCGAAATCATAAATGAAAAGTGGGAAACCAGAGAAACCAAAAGAAGCTTTTTCGAAAATGGTTTATTTGAAATATTAGCTTATGTCTTTAGAAAGAGTAGAGATGCTCGAAAGAACTATAGAATAATAATTATATCGGATACTCCTAGTACTTTATCAGATGACTATCACAACGCGCTTTACGATCTTTTAATTAAAGCTAAGAAATTCGATACTTTTATTGATATTATTCGAGTAGGAGGAGAGAAGTTCTATAATGACGATGTTAAATTAAAAGTTGTAACCAGTGAAACTCATGGAGGAGTACTCTATTGCAACGATGTAAAATCGTTCTTGAACATCATAATTTCCTTAATTCAGAGTAGATCGGAATTTAATGTTGTGCAACCTGAAGCGAATAGTCAAATTTTAGAAGAAGACAAAATATTTTACGAAAAACTGGCTGTAGACTTAATCTCATTAGATCCTGATGAGGAAGAAAAGTGTGATATATGCGAAAAGGAAGTGTGCCCTATTTGTAGTGCCTATTCTGACGAGGTTCACAAATGTTATAATTGTAATGCGAAATACCACGCATGTTGTGCTGCTGATTATTCAATTACAAATAATATCGGATTTAACCATTTATTTAGGTGCATTCAATGTGATACCCTCTTAAAATTAGACGAAGAATATGTAGATATGATATACGAGGAAGAATACCAAGAACAACACGGGCAAGAATTAGTAACACCTGAAATTGTCGATGAGAATGTAGAAGAAGGGTATGTTGAAGAGAATCCAATCGAAGAACAAGCAATTGAAGAGGATTACGAACATGTAATAATTGGTGAGGATATTCTCAATCCAGAAAAAATCAAATCTCCACCTAGATTGAGTAAACCTCCTTCAGTTGAAACTCCAATTAAAAAAGTTAGAGTTGGAGGATATTTTGGTCAAGAAGTAAAAGTGAAGCCTAACGGCTCAAGTAATAATCTCGTACCTTCAGCAACTGAATCAGTCATAAGCGATACCGAGGGAACGACTCAGGTAGAGGAGAAGATCTCAATCACTAAGTTGAAACCTCCTAGAAGAAGCACAGTTAAATTGTGTAAAATGTGTGGTAATACGTTAATTGGTGCTTCTACTTGCTCTAAGTGTGGATTTAAGAATTAGATCTGTTACTTAGTTTAAATTATAACCAAAATTTAAGTGATGTAATATTCTTAACTCCTAATTAACAACTAATGATTTTAAATGAAATTTTTTGTCGAGTTAAATGTTTATTAAAGGAGAATTAGAAACTTTCGAGAGAAATCACCCAAAATCGAAAAAACTCTGGGAAAAAGCTATAAATGTTTTACCCGGGGGTATTTCTCACAATATCCGAACGTTTGGTCTACCATCCATAGGAGGTTTCCCTGTAATAATTAGTTCTGCAAATGGACCTTTTATCAAAGATATCGATGAAAATATGTACCTCGATTTTTGGAATGGCCATTTTGCTATGATCTTAGGGCATAATCCCCCTGAAATTCAAGAAGTTATAAGAAAACATTTATCGTATGGTTGGCATTTTGGTACAAATACAAAACAGCAGATTGAATTAGCTTCTAGGTTAATTGATGATAATCCTAGTGTTGAAAAAGTTAGATTCTGTACCAGTGGAACTGAGGCTACAATGTATGCTACACGCTTAGCTCGAGCGTACACTAAAAGAAGACTCGTAGCAAAAGCGGTAATGGGATGGCATGGTGCGAGCGATACATTATGCTATGATGTTGGGGGTTTAGTAAACGGCAAAGCCCCATTAGGGCAGCTAAAAGCAAATGAAGCAGGAATTATTAGTTTTGAAATCAATCATGACGATTCCTTCAATATAATTCAAAAATATTCAAAGGATTTAGCAGCAATAATTTTAGAACCAATCTTAGGCGGTGGGGGTGGATTTCCCGTGAGTATCGATTTCTTAAAAAGGTTAAGAGAGGAATCTGAAAAATATGGTATTCTTCTTATTTTCGACGAAGTTATTACTGGCTATCGATTCAACGACTCCTTATTTCAAAACGAATTAAAAATATTACCCGATTTAACTACAATGGGGAAGATTATAGGAGGAGGGTTTCCTATAGGTGCTATTGGGGGAAAAAATGAGATCATTGAACGTTCTAGTCCAGAAGATAAAAATCAAGTTTTAATCGGAGGTGGTACTTTTTCGGGTTACCCCCTTAGTATGATAGCTGGACTAAAAACATTAGAACTGTTAAAAAATTCTCAACAACAGTACATAAGAATAAACGATGAAGGAAATAGATTAATCCAACATTTAAATCACTATTTTAATGATGAAAAGTTAGCAATAGTGGCAAGTGGATTCAAATCAATGGTTATGCTTCATGTTTTGTCAAGATGGATTGAAAATCCTTCAATCAAAGAAATAATTGAATATGCTGATAAAAAAAGAGAAGCACTTCTCCAATTAGCTCTTTTTAACCGAAATATATGTGGTCTACATGGGTTAGGAGCTCTTTCAATGGCTAATACCCACAATCACATAATTCAAATAAAAGAAGTAATAGAGGAAATCGCACAACCAGTGTCCAATTCTCTTTTAAATTAAAATGAATAAATTGTGATTAATTAGACTGAAAATTAAATAATAGGAAAAACAGAGAGAAGTTGAAAATTTAAATGGCAAAAAAATTTAACGTAGTACAAGTGGGTTTAGGTCCAATGGGGAGGATAATAGCAAAATTAATTCTCAATAGAGAAAATCTTTCTCTCAATGGTGTAGTTGATATTGATCCTAACCTCAAAGGGAAAAGTCTAGGTGAACTTCTTGAGGTTGAAAAAGGTTTTAATACTATAATAGAATCTGATCTAAACGGCATTCTTTTAAGAAAAGAAATAGATGTGATTATTACCGCTACATCATCCTATCTAGAAAAAGTAGCTCCTTTAATCAAACAAGCGGTCGAATCTGGAATTAACATAATTTCCATATGTGAAGAATTATCGTATCCTTTTTTGTATCAACCTAAGCTTTCAGAAGAATTAGATCTCATAGCTAAAGCTAATAATGTTACAGTTGTCGGAACAGGGATAAATCCGGGATATCTTATGGATTTATTACCTATAGTAATCACAGCTCCATGCCAATCCGTAAAATCGATTAAAGTAACAAGAATGATGAATTCAGCAAAAAGAAGAGTATCATTCCAACGTAAAATCGGGACAGGTTTAAGTCCTAACGAATTTCGTCAAAAAATTGACAATAAAGAAATTACGGGTCACGTTGGATTAACGCAATCAATTCAGATGATCTGTGATGCGCTTGGGTTTGAATACGATGAAATAAAAGAATTTCCTCCTAAAGAAATGATTATAGAAGAGGATTTTACGACTTCTTACGGAGAAAAAGTCCTTAAAGGCAATGTTTGTGGGTTACAAAGTAAAGCTGTAGCAATAAAGGATGACAATGAATTAGTCCTTTTAGATTTTGTAGCTTACGCTGGTGAGCACGAAGAATACGACAGCATAGAGATAGAAGGGACTCCCAATATTCATCAAAAGATTATTGGTGGCGTTCACGGAGATTTAGGAACTTCAGCAATGGTGGCTAATCTAATCCCGATCGTGATAAAAGCAAGGAGCGGTCTACTGACAATGAAAGACCTTCCCGTACCCTGCAATACGGAAAATATATGGAAAGAATAAGGGAATATCTAAAAATTGAAATTAATTCAAATATTAATAATCTAAAAACAACAGCTTGTTTTCAATGTCAGACAAGGAAGAAAAAATTATTTCAAGAATTAAAGAAGTCGAAAGTACTAATTTAGCTCGAGATGATATAAGAGACGAAGTAATCGAGACTAAAAAAGCGGTAGAAAAAGATAACGAATTGTTAGCTGATAGAGTCCATCAGACATTTAAAGATAATAACATAAAATCTTTTGATATAGTAGGGGCTATCGGAGCAGGGAAAACCGCTTTATTAGAAACGATTACTGCGAAATTAACCTCAAAATATCGCGTATTAGTGATTTGTGGGGATATTACAACTCGAGTGGATGCTGATCGTATTGAAAAACATAAAGCCGAAACCATTCAGATCAATACAGGTCGAGAATGCGCTTTAAATGCTTATCATATCCATCAGATAATCAAAAATAAAGATTTAACTAATTACGATATTGTTTTTATTGAGAATGTTGGAAATTTAATATGCCCATCAGATTTTATTTTAGGAACTGATAAAAGATTAATTGTAGTATCAACTACAGAGGGAGAATGGGTTGTTGAAAAGCATCCGATGCTCTTTAAAATGTCAGATATTGCAGTAATTAATAAGATCGATTTAAAGGAACGCCTTGGAACTAATGTCGATAAAATGATCTCTGATGCCAAAAAAATTAATCCCAAGTTAGATGTAGTAACAACAAGCGCAAAAACTGGGGAAAATATCGTAAAATTAATGAAATTAATGGGATTATAAAACAAAAATATTGAGAAATTATGAAAGAAGAATTAATCAAGATTGGAGAGCTTATTAGGAATTTTGATGACATTGCCAAATCAGATCTTAAAGGACTAATGCTAAGGTTCTTCACAAAAATAAGTAGTCGTCTAGAGAATTATGTAGGAGATTATCCAACATTTATTGAACCCGTTTATTTAGAAGACAATGTAAAAATTGGAGATGACGTTCTTTTAGGACCTAATGTATACATAGGTGCCAATTCGGTAATTCAAGACTATGTCGAGATTTCTAACACCATCATCTTTAACAACGTAACCATTGGACAAAACTTTAAACTGGAGAATTGCATTGTTGCTAAGAACAGTTCGTTTAATTTTAAAAATCTGAATATGAAAAATAGCGTGTTAATCGGCACAGCTAAATCAAAAAGCGAATTAAAAAGCGTAGGATTCTAAATTAGTAAGTAAAAATAGGCGTTTTAATTGAAAGATAACGAAGAATACTTTAACGCAAATTTAAAAAGATGGAATGAGTTAGTTGAAATCAATGCTAAATCTAAATCATATGACCTAGATGGGTTTAAATCCGGTAAATCTTCTCTTTTTCCAATTGAGCGCAAAGAAATAGGAGATGTAGAAGGTAAAACATTGTTACATTTACAGTGTCATTTTGGTATGGACACGCTTTCTTTTGCGCGAATGGGGGCGAAGGTTACTGGCGTTGATTTCTCAGATAAAGCTATAGCCCTTGCACGCCAGTTAAGCAAAGAATTAGATATCCCTGCTGAATTTTTTAATGTTAATATTTACGATGTACCAGATATCTTAGAAGATAAGTTTGATATCGTTTTCACTTCTAATGGAGTTATTGGTTGGTTACCCGATTTATACAAATGGGCTGAAGTAATCGATTATTGCTTGAAACCAGGAGGAACCTTTTATATTGTTGAAAACCACCCATTTGGTAATTTAATAGATGAAAAATACGAGGGAGCTTTTCAAGTTGGATACGACTATTTTAACAAAGGAAAACCTTATCGATTTGACGAAGATGGATCGTACGCGAATCCTGATGCTAAACTGCAAAACAAAACAACTTACGATTGGTTTCACCCTATGGAACATGTTATTAATTCTCTCTTGAAGGTTGGATTAGAAATAGAGTTTTTTCACGAATTTCCGTTTAGTTTCTTTCAAATCCACCCTGATATGAAACGAAGAGAAGATAGATATTGGGAATTTCAAACCTTTAAGCATACAGTACCTATGATTTTTTCATTAAAAGCACGTAAAAAAAGTTATTAACATAGTTCTACACATCATTCTTCCCCTCAAAACTTAAGAAGTTCCCCAAGTTTAATTTTCCTTATCCGAAAAGAAAAGATCATCTCTATTTTTACTTGAATGGGAAATTGATGGGATATAAATACAAAAATCTTTTTCAATGTCAACATATTACTTGATTTAAGTAAGAATGTTTTAGTGATGAAAAATGAAACCCCCCGCAGAACCTTTTAAAATAAAAGTAGTAGAACCCGTTAATCTACCGTCAGAGCAGAGAAGAAAAGAAGCAATAAGAGAAGCAGGATTTAACACTTTTTTGCTATTGTCGGAAGATGTTTATATAGATTTGCTTACTGATTCTGGTACGTCAGCGATGTCCGATAATCAATGGGCAGGAATGATGTTAGGGGACGAAGCATACGCTGGAAGTAAGAATTTTTATAATTTGGAAAAAGCTGTGCAAGATGTACTAGGATACAAATACTTAGTTCCCACCCATCAAGGTCGTGGTGCAGAACATTTAATGTATAGTAATTTAGTGAAACCAGGACAACTAGTTCCGCGGAATATGTATTTTACGACCTCAAAGGTTCACGTAGAACTTCCGGGTGGAAAAATGGTTGATGTCATAATTGACGAGGCTCACGATCCGGAAAATACGCATCCATTTAAGGGAGATGTAGATTTTAATAAATTACAGAAGTATATCGACGATTATGGACCAGAAAAAATAGCATTCGTTAATGTTGAAATGAATGTAAATATGGCGGGTGGACAGCCTGTTTCCATGGAAAACCTAAGAAAACTTAGGGAATTTTGTGACGAGTATAAATTAAAAATAATTTATGATGCTACTCGTTCTAGCGAGAACGCTTACTTTATTAGAGAAAGAGAAAAGGGATATGAAAACACACCTATAGTGGAAATTCTAAACGAAATGATGAGTTATTCGGATGGATGTATTTATAGCTCGAAGAAGGATTGTCTAGTAAATATTGGCGGCTTTCTTGCTACAAATGACAAAGAAATTTTTGAAGCTACCAGGAGTATGGTAGTTATTTATGAAGGATTACACACGTACGGAGGAATGGCGGGACGGGATATGGAAGCAGTAGCTCGAGGTTTAAGAGAAGGCGCTCAATATGAATATCTTAAATACAGAATAAACCAAGTCCGTTATTTGGGCGATTTACTCTTGAAGGCAAATGTTCCAATCGTAAAACCAGTTGGTGGACATGCCGTTTTTCTAAACGCATTAGAATTTTTACCCCATCTTGCTAGAGATCAGTGGCCGGCACAAACTCTCGCTGGTGCGATCTATGAAGATTCCGCCGTAAGAACGATGGAAAGAGGAGCAATTTCGAAAGGGAGAGATTCAGAGACGGGTGAGAATATATTCCCAAAACTTGAATTAGTACGACTCACGATACCTAGACGGGTCTACACGAACACTCACATGGAATATACGGCAGAATCAATTATACATTTATACGGAAAGAGAAACGAGATTAAAGGGTTGAAGATGGTCCACGAACCAAAATACCTTCGTTTTTTCCAAGCCCGTTTTGAAAAATTGGAATAATAAGTTCTCGTGGCTCTGGTCAAAACTCTGCAAGGCGTTCTATGACTGTCTCATCTATTTTAGCTTGAATTTTACTTTGCCTTTTCTTTTCCTTCTTAAATGACTCCTTTAAATCTAAATATATATACAACTAAATATCTATCCTTATTAAAATCACCCCTTAAGATATTAAGTCGTATAACCTCGAGATTATTTATGTAAGAATTGATATTGAATGATTAATTTTTCATTCTAACAATTTAATTTTAATTAGGTAAAGTCATGTCATATCTCGAAGTGGCAAAAATACATCCAAAATTAGGAAAAATACTAGAATTAGACGCTGAAATTAGCGTTAAAGCTGCAGAAGAGTTCGCTGCCAACCATGGAGTAAGTGTAGAGGACCTCACTGTTAGGAGGGTAAATGGAGCTCTTTTATTAGGTATGCATCGATACATAGATAAGGCTACTGCTCTTGAAACCAACAAAAATATCCCGGAAGACGTTATATTCAAACGCGTTGATACAGGCGGCGTGGAATCGGAATGGATTTATGTTTCTAATGCTGTTGATAAGAAAGTCGTCTTTCACTTATTTGGAGGAGGTTATATAATAGGAAATCTTGATAGCCGTCGCTGGTCACCATATTTATATTCAAGAGAAACTAAAATGCGATGCTTAAATGTAGGATATCGACTAGCACCTGAGCACCCTTACCCTAATGCTTTAGAAGATTCTATTACTGCATACAAATGGCTATTAACTCAAGAGATTGACCCAAAGAATATAATCATGTGCGGAGAATCTGCTGGTGGAGGTTTAACGATGGCGACGATGTTAAAACTTAGAGAATTAGGGTTACCGATGCCTGCTGCAGCCGTTATGCTATCTCCATGGGTCGATTTAATAAATGCTGGAAAATCCTTCGAAGAATTTTATAAATATGAACCTGTATTAGCTTCCCTGCTGACGATAATAGCAATGTTATATTCTGGAACTAAAAACAAGAAAAATCCATACATATCTCCTATTTACGCCGATCTTGATGGCCTTCCACCCCTTTTAATCCAAGCAGGAGCTATTGAAGTCATACGGGACCAAGCAATATTATTAGCAGAACGAGCAAAAACATCTGGAGTTGATGTAACATTAGAAGTATATGAAAGAATGACGCATGTGTTCCAAAGATATGCTAATAAATTAGAAGAAAGCATGGATGCTTGGAAGAGTATTATGCGTTTTGTTAAAAAACATATTGGATAACCTAATTATCTTCAATTTCGAACGCTTTAAACCTTTGTTGGGTTTTAAGACTAAAACCTTGTTCAAGTACAAACTTCTCGATTGCACCCATATGTGCTACTCCGTAAAAAACCACGATTTCCTCGTGATCTTCGATTAAATTCAAAATTTGCCCTTCGATCATTGAATTTCGTCCCTCTAATATATAATTGGGTGTGATTTTTGTAACCTCTTTAAACTGTTGAGTTAATACTTGAATTAATCCATTTGCCAAAAGTTCTCTTCTTTTCGATATTTCAGGAGTCATCTTAAATTCTACCATACCGAGAATATTTGTTAAAAGAAGTTTTATTTGTTTTAGGAGTATTTCAAGTATTTCTGGTGATGGTTCTTCTAACATTTCTTCTACTAACTCGTTTAGATCTACATTTTCTGTTATTTTATCAAAGTCTAAATCAGTATGGATCCAGTTGGTGCGATGAACTATATCATCTACATAATCAATTGTAATTATTTGATGGTCCAAATTCATGATTTCGCATAGATATAACTGTATTGGATATAAATTTTGAATTCCAAAGCCTGATTTTATACAATCATTATAAATTTTTCGCAGCTTAGTGTCAAAGTTTTTAAATTCTTTCTTAACCATCTTACATACAGATTTTACATCTCTGGTAAGGAATTTTTTATAGAATTTTTTTAAAAGCTTATTATATTGACTCCAAAATTCTTCTATATCTGGAGATGCTATTTCAAAATATTCATCAAGATTCTTTGCGTATTTATGTCGTTCTATATTTGGGGAAGCGAGATTGATCTTTTCATATATACAGGTGCGGTTTTTGATATAGTTAAGTAAATCAGTGTAATACTTTACATCTCCGATATGAATCACGGGTAATAAATGAACTTGTACCTTCTGTTCATTTTGATATACAAGGCAATTGGAAAAGAGCGATATTCCATCATAATCTAAAAATTTAAATTCTGACATAATCCCCATTGCTCCTCTTATAATGAAATGTTAATTAAAAACGCTTGGAATTTAACTCAACGCTTTTGAACAAAGTAAAAATTATCGTAAGAAAATACCCTTGGAAGTATTCTATATGGAAATCTTCTCTTAAAAATAAAATTTATGTTTTTTTCTTGTAAGATCTTAAAGAATTCTCTTTCTGATTTGATCTTTCCTAACCAGTGTGGATTTACTTGTATATTTTTAACGGTTCCTATAAGATTTCGAGCAATTTTTAGCAGAATACTCTCGGTAGGTACAGAAACAAACATAAAACCGTTCTTTTTTAGAATTCGCAGAATCTCGTCAATAGCAATTGATGGATTTTCGACATGCTCTAAAATGTCAAGAGCAAAGATCAAATCAAAACCATTATCGTCAAAGGGTGTTTTTTCTTGAATGTCGGCTTTTATATAATCCTTTATTCTCAAAATAGGATTTCTTGTTAAAATCTCTCTAATCCCTTCAGGCAGGGAATAATCTAAAATGAACACATCACTTTTTGGAAAATTTAGCTTAAAATTCAAAGAAAATAACCCCAAACCACCTCCTACATCAAGAACTTTAGGAAAATTTTTTCTTAATTGAAAAACTGTTTTAATTATACTTTGAATTCTCCCAAAATACATTTTTCCAAAAAAAGGAATCATATATGGACCAAAACTAGCATAGTTTCGATACTGTTCCGGTATGTAGATTTGTAAGTCTTGGGGTCTGATAAATTTTATAGATTTTCACTTACTTTTTTGAATTAGAGTATTAGATTAATAGGAAAGTATAATATGATTGAAAGAATTGCTGCAATTGGAAAAGTCAATAACCAAACTGCGATAATTTTCCATAATCCTTTTTGCATTGGTGTATTACTTGCTTTTGAAAGTCCTACAAATGATGCAACAAGCAAGTGAGAACCAGAAAGTGGAATTTTTTGAATAGTCCCAATAAGCATGACGGCTGCTGTTGGTACTTGCACCGCAAATGCTGTACTCGGTCGAAGCTCTGTCATTTTACCTAAGTTTTTAATAACAATTCTTCCCAAGACCATTATACCACTTGCTAAGCCAAGACCAGTTATGATCAATAACCAGATTATGTTGATGTCACCACCTACTCCAACAACTATTCCAACTGAGTTAGAACTGTCATTTCCGGCTCTAGAGAAGGCGGTAATGCATATTATAATTAAGATTATATAGGAGTATGTATTCTCTGATTTTTCATAATCCTTGAATCCCTTGAAGGATTTGAATTTTTGTTTATTTAGTAGTTTAACAACGCCATATGTTACTATAAAACCAATCACGGGAGAAGCCAACCACCATATACTCATTTCTAGTATTGTACTCCAATTCACTCCACCTCCGCCTCCAAGTAACAACCCCAGTCCTATAATCCCTCCTATTGTAGCATGAGTTGACGAAATTGGAAGCCCTAAGGCGCTAGATATTATTAACACAATAGCAGTTGAAATCAAAATAGTCATAACGACAGCATTCTGGCTAATACCAGAACTTTCATAATCTAATAATAGTATCTTGTCACCTACTGATTTAGCAACACCTTCTCCCAAAAATAATGCTCCAGTGATAGCGAAAATCGCGGCTAAGATAAGAATTTGCTTCATATTAAGAATTCGTGATCCATAAAGCGGAGCCATTGTTTCATCGTTAGCTCCAATTCCAAAACTGATTATTATGGATATAATTAAAAATATGATTATTATGTATTCTAACGCCATTTTACCCATCCATCCATTTCTATCTACTGGGGTATCTAATAATTAATCCTCTTAGATAATCTGAAGTTTCTTCTACCCAGGATACTATATCATAGATATATGTCACTAATTTAGAGGTCAAATATACTTTTGTAGGATCGTCTTTCATCTTGTACAACTTACCAAGCAGGTTAAATTTTGCCGTTCGTGCTTCTCTTTTCCTCTCTTCTATCTCAAAAGTCTTCTTGTATGCTCCATCAAAATCCGTTTCGATCAGAATAGCACAATCGATTAATTGTTCTATACTCTGACCACAAGCACTGCATAACGCTCCAAATTCTTCCTTAATATCCTTATACAGTTTGAATGGATAGACATCCAAGAATCTGGCAAAAAATTCCATCTTGTCGTTTACGGAGTCAATCATCATGAGGATATTGTAACGATCCTCTACTAAAAAAGGTAACGCTCTTTTATCCTTAAATAAAACCTGAGTGTATTTTTCTTTAAGTATGTCGCATTTTCTTTCTACTTTGATTACACCTTCCAATGAATCTTTCTTTAATTTATCATTGATAAAACTCGAGAGAGCTTCGTGTAATAATGCTGAGCCATTCAAGGTTTCGGCTAAAAACTCCTTGTTAACCTCGTCTAATTCATTTTTCTTATCTTTTAGCAATTTCAAATTATTCACATTCCAAATTTAATGAATCTCTTTGTAAAAATTATTTAATTTTTTTATATTCTATTTATTGTTTTTTCTATAAAAAAGCTTATGGCTTTCATGATCGTTTATTTTAAATAGATTATTCAAAAACCATATAGATGAGATATTTTTAGAGTTAAAAAAAAAAAGAAAAAAAAATATATTAAAACAGATTCTTGTCTAAAACAATAGTATCGTTTCTGTTTGGTCCAATAGAAACCATACCAATATCAATTTGAAGTTGTTCTTTAATTGCTTGAAGATATATCTTCATTGTTTCAGGTAAAGAGTTGTATCCCTGTTTAGCAAGTTCAGACCACTCTTCGTCAGTTAATTTCTTCCAACCGTCGAATTCTCTATAGATTGGTTTGCATTTTTCGATTATTTCATGTTGGATAGGCCAACTTTCAAGCTTACTTCCATTTAATTCATATCCTGTACACACTTTAAGTGGGGTTATTCCATGAAGAGCATCTAGTAGGGTGATGATTATGGTATCGATTCCGTTTATCATTACGCCATATTTGAGGTTAAAAAGATCCAGCCAGCCCACTCTTCTTGGGCGTCCGGTAACCGTTCCGTATTCGTGTCCTTGTTCTCTAATTTGCACGGCGATATCATTAAATAATTCTGTAGGAAACTTACCTTCTCCTACCCTTGAAGTATAAGCTTTTATAATACCAACGATTTTCCCTATTTTCTTAGGAGGAATTCCAGTGCCCGCACTTATCCCTAAAGCATTAGGATTTGATGAGGTTCCATACGGATACATTCCATGGTCTATACACAGTAAATTTCCTTGAGCACCTTCAAAAACTATTTTCTTTCCCGAATCAATAGCGTTATTCAAATAAAAGGCTGTATCTGTAGCATAGGGTTTTAGTTTCTCGCCGAATACTTTGTATTCCTCGAATACAGATTCGAAATTCATATCCCAATCGGGATCGTAAATTTTTATCAATTCTTTTTTAATTCGGAACAATTTTTCCAATTTTGGTTTTAAGATTTCAGGATGGACTAAATCAAACACTCTAATTCCCCATCTACCCGCTTTATCTGAATAAGTTGGACCAATTCCTCTTTTTGTCGTCCCCGCACTATATTTTCCCTTTGTTTTTTCCTCTAACCCATCTAGAGCAATGTGAAAGGGGAAAATTACGTGAGCCGTAGAGCTTAGTTTTAAATTAACTTTTTTACCTAATTTATTTAAGTTGTCAATTTCATCCAGCAAAACCATAGGATCAACAACACAACCGTTTCCTATGACAACTTCTTTTTCTAACGGCGCTCCAGAGGGAATTAGTTTGAATTTATATTTTATTCCGTTAGCATTAATAGTATGTCCCGCATTATTTCCTCCATTATATCGTACAACAATATCGGCTTTTTGAGCTAAGTAGTCAGTTATTTTTCCTTTACCTTCGTCACCCCAGGAAAGTCCACAAACTGCAATAGTGTTAAATTTTTTACTCATAATTAACAGACCGTTAACTGCGTTAATCTTACTTGTTTTTTTTTAGTGATAAGGGATTATTACATTATTTTTTTATCTAAAACATAATCCAAAAAGGATTATTCATTAATCTTTATAAAATTTATCTGTTAAAGTTTAAGTTATAGAATCATTTTTATAGTCGTATTTTTGTCACATTAATAGTAAAAATGCAGCGAAAAACGATTTTATTTGACTTAAACCATAACGAAATGCTTACACTTGATGACGAATTTTCTGATTTTTTAAAACTCCTTCAAAATCTCAATCTTAAGATTAAAAAAAACGAAAATAAAGATTTAACAAAAAAAAATCTTGAGGATGTTGATGTTTTAGTATTGGGTAACCCAATCGACGATTATTTCTCAAACATCGAGATAAAGGATGTTGTTAATTATGTTAGAGTAGGAGGAAACTTGATTTTGGTTAGTGAATATGGAGCAGATTTCCTTCAAAAAACAAATCTGAACGATTTAGCCACTAATTTTGGTTTCATTTTTGAGAAGAATCTAATTAAAGAGCAAAATTCACATAACCAAAATTGTTCTAGTATTCTCCATATTCAAGAATTTCCAGCCAATGATATTGTTAGTGGATTAAGAGAAGTAATAATCGGGGGTGCCTGTTCTCTCTTCTTAAAAAAGGGGGCAAAACCACTATTACAAACGAATGAAAATAACATCTGGTCAGAGATTTACAACAATACATCTGAAGAATGGACAAAAGATAAAGAACAACAGTATACAATAGCTGCTTATTCTAATTTTGGACAAGGAAAAGTTGTTGCTCTGGGAGATATTGACATTTTTTGTAGTGATGACAATATTGGGATTAATTCTTTAGATAATCAAAAATTTTTACAGAATACTATTAATTGGCTGATCGAACCCGTAAAAAGACCAGAAGTAATGTCATTTATTTTAGATAAACTGGGTGAACTTCAGCATGGAGTTAAAGAAATTCAGAATACGATTAATAATCTTATTGAGACAATGAGTATTTTAGAAACTAGAATTTCTTATTTAGAAGAAAAAAATAAAGGTGAATAAATTTTTTAATTCTTTCATTGATTTAAGGTCATAAATAGTAATGGAAGATGATAAGTCAACCTATATATTGTTAGATATATTATTTTTACCATAACGTTAATTATATTTAATCAACTTGATTCTAGGTCAAACTTTGAAATTTTGTGATATTGATGTTTAATAAATCATATGAAGAAATTTTTTCTGAATTTGAAGAAATTACGAATCATTATAATCGTAGCGATCAATACTTTGATATCTTATACGATTCAGTTTCGTCAACAACCATAATAAAAACGCCTTCCGCTGAGAATTTTTCGGTAAATACTAAAAAATCAGGCATCGTCGCCCGCAGTTTTTTAGGTTCGTGGAAAGAAGTAGCAATTGAAGTGAATGGAGATATAAATGTTGTGAAAACGAAAATACCGAAAGCATCTAAAAAAGGAAACCTTATTGCTGAATTCGACAGTTGGAGGTTAAATAAAGAAATCAAACCTAAGATTGATCCCGTTAATGTCTCTATTGATGAAAAGATTGAAAGAGTAAGGGACATCTACACATATGTCAAAAATGCGGACGAAAGAATTATTAATGTCCAAGTGAAGTATTTAGAGCTTCTAATTGAACGAATATTTGTCAATAACGAAGGATGCAAATTAAGGCAAGTAATTCCAAGGACTCGTGTTTTCGTTGTACCTATCGCTAAAGAAGGATCCGTAGTAGATTACGATTACTTTATTAAATCAGGAGAAATAGGATTTGAAATTTTTGATTCAATCGAATCCGGAGTTTTAGATCAAGTAGTTAAAAATTCACTTGAGATGATAAAAGCTGAATTACCTCCATCAGGAAGAAATACTATTATTTTAGACCCTAAAATGGCAGGATTGATTGCTCACGAGAGTTTTGGGCATGGTTTGGAAGCAGATCAAATACTTAGAGATCGCAGTTATTTGAAACAACACCTTAATAAACAAGTTGCGTCTGAGATATGCTCAATTTATGACACTCCTTCTTTAGAAAAGAAATTTGGTTCCTATTTTTTCGACGACGAAGGAATAAAGGCTGGACACAACATCTTAGTTGAAAATGGAATATTATTAAATTTCATATATGATAGAAGAACAGCATCAGAATTTAATGCTATTCCGCAAGGAAACGGCAGACGAGAAAGTTTTGCTCATCCTGTCAATGTTAGGATGTCTAATACATATTTTGGTTCTGGAGATTATGAACTAGAAGAAATGATTTCAGAAATTAAAGAAGGGGTAATGCTAGTTCGTGGAAATTTTGGTATGGAGGATCCACTTGGCGGAGGCATGCAATGCACATCAAAAAAGAGTTACCTTATTGAAAACGGAGAAAGAACTAAGATTCTTAAAGCAACTGCTTTAAGTGGGAGTGTTCTTGAGATGCTTAAAAATATCGATGCTATAAGCAAGGATGCCTTGAAACTAGATGGAGGAACTTGTGGAAAAGGTAGTGAAGATATGGTTCCCGTTACATCTGGAGGTAGTTATATTAGAGCTAAAAATGTATTGGTGAGTCCGGGGTGAATGAAGATATGCCAATCGAAAGGTTAGATAAAATCGAAGCTATTTTAAAATCGAAGAAAATCCAAGAATTTGAGATATTCTTCGTCGAAAAGAGTATCTTTGAAACTATTTTTTTAAAGGATAAGGCTGAGAACGAACGCGAGATAAGTGATTTTGAATATTTTATAAGAATTCTTACTCAAAAGGAAAACAAAACGGGTATAGGCGTAGTTAAAGGGAATTCACTTGAATCTAACCAAATCGAGAAAAACATCGATACATGTGTCACGCTATCAAAAATTAATTCGAGTTCTAAGTACAATTTCCCTTCAAAAGTAAATATTTCCCCTATCAATACAGCTGATAAAACCATATTAAGCGATCCTCTAACGATTCAGAAGGACTTAGCAGAAGTATTAATCTCTGAAGTGAATCAACAAAAGGATGTAATACCTACATTCTTGCGATTTAGGATACACAGCAATCAAAGTTTTCTGAGAAATAGCAATGATTTAAAGTTAAACGCGAGAAAGACCTACTTTTTTATGGAATCTTCCTTAAAGGCTCAAGAAAATGGTAAATTATCGGAATTCTGGAATGAAGGGTATTATAAAGAAAAAGAGCAACTAAATTTCGAAGAAAGAGTGTCTAATTGGGTTAGAAAAGCTAAGGATACGCTTAGAGCAGTAGAACCTAAACCTTCTGATGATGCCATTGTCGTTTTTTCTCCAAACGTTTTAAAACAAGCTATTAATCCTGTCATTGGAGTTCATGCACTTGGTAAAGCTCATGCTGAAAAAATTTCATGTTTCAACATCGGGGATGTAATAGCAAACGAGAACATCACTATTATTGATGATGGATTGTTAGAAGGAGGCCTGAACTCAAATTCGTGGGATTCAGAAGGAAATCCTCATCAGTTGACAGAAGTTATAAAGAATGGTGTTTTTCAGAATAGATTATACGATCAAATGTATGCAATACTGGAAGAGAAACAATCAACTGGAAACGCAAGACGGGCAGAAAACGGCACGGTTGTTAATGGGTTAAGTAATTTTAAAATTGCACCTGGAGATATTTCCTTCGAAGAGATGATTTCTAATATCAAGGAAGGGTATTACATCGAGCAATTCTCTTGGTTAAATCCAGATGAGGTCTCCGGTAATTTTGGAGCGGAAATTAGAAATGGATCTTACATTAAAAACGGTGAGTTCCAAAATCCAATTAAACTCGGTAATGTTAGTGGTAATGTTCTTGAAATGATGAAAAATTGCTTATATATCTCAAAAGAGAGTGAATTTACCGAAAACACTCTCTTTCCATATATGGCGTTTAAGAACTTAAATGTGTCTTCTTAAAATTCTTTTTTTGATTTCCTTTTTCTTCAATTTTATTTGTTTAAGTGTATAAAATTAAACCACCTTAGTTCTTCGTCTTCAGGATCATCAAATGGTTGATATTCTTTTTCCGCTTTAATAGTCTGGACTAATTTTCTAGCTTTGTTCAAATAATTAGTAAATTCAATATTTCGATTAATAATTTCATCATCAAAACAATTCCTTAAATTTGTCGAGAGGATTGATTTAATATCTGGTCTGCTGGATTGGAAAGCTTCCTCAAAATTGAGATGCGTCCACTCTCCAGAATGAACGTTAAAAGAGTAATCTTTAAGAAATAAATATCCATAATCAGCTGTAAATTCTATAGCCTCACATATAAACTCGAACTCAACTTCGGTAAACAAATAATGAAAATTAACACGACACCATCCCGGTTTAAATCCGAGTTTCCCTTGTTGAGTAACACATCGAAACTTTTGAGATCGTTCTTCGTCAATTTTAAGTAATAAATGTCCATATGGTCCTGCACACATGCAACCCGCACGACTTTGAATTCCAAACAAATCATTGAGCAATTTGGTAATAAATTTCGGGTGTAAATATTTATCTCCATGTTTAATCATAAAGGACACAATAGAAATGCGATTCTCAGGTTCAATTGGTCCTAGAACCTCGATTTTTGGATGTTTAGATAATCGTTCTAATGATTTTGTTGTATATTCTAATTCTTTCGATTTAATATTTTCAATTCCTATCGCGTCCTTTAAATCAATAGCTAATGCAGCTTTAATAGTCTGCAAAACCCCTGGTGTACCCGCTTTTTCTCTTATTTCAATATCTTCTGAATAATCCACTGTTGTAGAACTGACAAAATCAACAGTCCCACCTCCAGCAGAGGTTGGAGATAGAGCTGTATTATATACTCGTTCGTTAAACACTAAGATTCCTGATGACCCTGGACCTCCTACGAATTTATGAGGAGATATAAAGATCGCATCAAAAAATGTTTCCGGATCACGATTCATATCTATTTTTACATAAGGAGCACTAGCTGCAAAATCAAAACATACAATACACCCATATTTATGTAATATACGAGAAATTTCATAAACAGGAGATTTTAGCCCGGTAACATTCGATGCTGCCGAAAAAGATCCAATTTTTAGCCTATTTTTATATATAGGGTCTGAAACTTGACGCTCTAAATCCTCTAAGTCTATATACCCATCGGGGGTAAGTTGAATTGAAACAACTTCTGCTATAGCTTCACGCCACATTATATCGTTGGAATGATGTTCATATGGACCTATAAAAACAACGGGCTTTAATCGATTTATTTCTGATTCAAGGTTCATAGTCAAATTTTTGTCTAAAATATTTTCATTAGACGATTTATCTAATATTATTCGTACAAGTTCTTTTGTCGCTGGAGGTAGATGTATACCAATAATTTCCTGAAATTTGGCTATTGCTCCCGTTGCTCCTGTACCCGTGGCTATAATTCGACAATTTTCTTCCGCATTAAAAGCTTTTTTTATTACCGACTCTGCTTGATATAAGACTTTCGTCATATGACGACCTGTTATATTGTCTTCTGTATGAGTGTTTGCATATTCTCGTTGAATCTTAATTAGAAATTGTTCTATAAATTTAAGAGATCTGCCAGAGGCAGTATAATCCGCATATGTAAGTAAACGCTTTCCATAAGGAGTCTGGAACATAAAATTCTGACCTATAATTGCATTTCTTACTTCTTCAAGAGTCAAAACTGGTTTCATCATTTCACCTTTAATCTTAAAGAGAAGCTTTAGTTATATCTTTAATTTAATTTACGATAAAAATTTTGTTAAATAAAAATAGAATGTTTTTAAAAAAATTAGTTCTTCTTCTTACTTTCTATATTTACTTCTATTAAATTATAATCTCGGGACCCTAATCCAATATCTTCAGCTGCTCTTAGCTGTACCTCCCAATGTTTGGATTCCTTCCCATTGGAATTTAAATCCAATTCGTGTGTTTCTGGATCAAATCTAGGTGTATAAGAAAACCATTCATTTGGTTTTTCTTTGGAAATGTTTCCAATATCACCCAAAATTGAATGCGGATTCATGAAAGATAAATGGATCAAATCAACGGCACTCTGATCGACAGCTACTGGATCAAGCGAAGATAAAATCCCAATATCACTTACAAATGGCACATCAGAACCACCTGTGCAGTCACATTGCCATGTTACATCTATAACATAATTTAAATAATATATTTTATTTTTACCGTAATAATCAACCACACCAGCGGCATTATCTACCATTTGAATAATAAATTCTTCCTGCGTTGATGAACCGGTATCTATCACATTGTTTTTACATACAGACTTACACATGTAACAATATCTACATTTTTTTTCGTCCCGTATTAACTTCCCGTCTGGACCTTCTCTTAATGCATTTGTCGGGCAGATTTTCAAACAGGTTTCGTAATCGGATATAGGTGCATTAAAATCGAACTCGAATTTTTTTCCCATATGGGCTTGAACTTTCCCACCCTTACTTACACATCCAATTCCTAGATTTTTAAGAGCACCTCCAAAACCAGCACCAGCGTGTCCTTTAAAATGGGTTGCTAAAACCATGTGATCGAATTCCTTCAACCTCCCCGCAACCAAAACTTCATTAAATCGCTTACCATTAATACTATGCTTTATATTATTTATACCAACGCGACCGTCAAGCATCAGAAGTTTCGCCCCCATAGTATCTTCAGTAAATCCATGCATCTTAGCCACTTCTAAATATTCTTCTTCACCAGCTCGCCCACTATATTCAGTGTGAATCCCTGTAATCTCTTCTGGAGCACCCCAACCACACGATTCTGCTACGTAAGGAACTCCTCCTAATGTTTTTACATGATCACATAAAAACCTAATATAACAGGGTCGTAAATATCTTACATTCTCTAAAGCACCAAAATGAGTTTTTATTACAACCTTATCTCCATTATTTACTTTACTGTTAAAACCAATATTCTCCAAGGCTAAGGGCCCTTTAACCTTACTTAAACTTTCTTCATGATTGTTGGTTCTTGCCGTAAAATAATAAACATCTGACTTCATATTTCTCAATTATTTCATTCAATAATCTTAGTAAAATGTATTATTAGGTTAAGTAATCATTAAAAATAAATTTAGAGATTATATGATATGCATTAATTATTTTAACTGTGTTTAATTCTATTTTAATCAGAGATAAGAAAAATTAAAATATTTGAGATAAATAATGGCTAGATGTCCAGAATGCGCTGGAAACATGAAATACAATCCCGACAATCGTCTTATGGTATGTAGTTCTTGTGGATTATCTTTAACTCGTAGTGAGTTAGATCGTTATTGGTATCGGATACGAGATGAACGAGGATCAGATGCAGATGAGGTACAGAAAGCAAAAAACCGAAGAAAAGAATGGCTTGACTGGTATAGTAAGAGTAAGGATGAAAAAAAGAACTATTGATTAAAAATATAAATTAACCAGCAAATCATTTATGTAATGTAGTTTAAATTCTTCAAAAGGGAAAGACTTTTTCTTATTACCATTACTAGTAAATCAGGGATAATAGTTATGAGAGAAATTGAAATCTTCAATCTAATTATGATATTCTTCAGTATCGTTGGAGCAGGTGTTTTTATCCTCCTTTTTTTTGTATCGGATAAAATATCCCTTAGACTATTGAATTAAGGGAGTTTTTAATATTTTCTGCTGTTTAATGAAAAGTGTAAGAAAAATATCAGTTTGATATGAAATTAATAAGAAGATTATGAAGTAACTTACGAACCGAATTTTCTGTCGAAAATCTCAATTAAAAATTCTTCTAATTTAACCGCGGGGATATCTAATAATGTAATTTCTAAGTGCCTTCCTCGCTCTGCTTCTTCGATTCTTACTGTTTTTGAAGCAATTATCTTTAGTTGGTTAAGCGTCCGTATATACTTTCGAAAGCTCATTTTAACATGTGGCTCTATTGAATAGGTCTCGCTAATTATTTGATATTCGTTAAAGGCTTCGTCAACAAGTGCATATGGTTCATCTTTGTTTATTAAAGATCTAGCAATTCCAAATAACGCTAGTAGCTCTTGATCGCTAAGCTGATCTACGATTTCTCCCCTAAATGTAGGATACACATCATTTGAAGCTTCCCTAATAATGTCTGCATTTATCCGATCTAAACCCTCTCTATCAGCATATAATCCACTTTTTCTTAAAATCTCAATTCCATGACGCATATCTTGATGATCAGCAACGATGCGACTTACCATATCTAAAATATCATCATCAACAACGTACTCTTTTAATGCAAGCTCGCTTCTATACTCTAATATCTGTTTTGCTTCTTCATAATTATAAGGCTTAAGTGTAAGTTTCTCGTTTATTCTACTTAAAATTCTTTCAGTTTCAATTCTCATCCAATCTTTATTTCTGGAGATTAATATTATTGAGAGTTTGGCGTTTTGATGCCCATAAGTTTCTGCTATATCTAAAAAAGCTAAGATTTCATCTGGTCTCAATAAATGAATTTCGTCAATTACCAACAGCATATAACTTTTTTCTCTTATTAACTGTTTCAGAATTAATTTAAGGGCTTCTTCGTCTGCGAAACCGCGTCCACTTCCATGGGTGTGTTTAGCTAATAGTTCACGTATTATCTTACTTTTTGAACGGAAGTTTATACAATTATAATATTCAGTAAATATATTGATGTCTTTTTCTAACGCAATACTTTTGAAGTTTTTACCGAAGAATCTCGCGGTACAGGTTTTCCCAACTCCACCTTTTCCCAAAATTAAGCAGTTGATAGAAGGTTGCTCTTCTTCATCAAGAATCCTTCTAAAGTTAAAAAATAAGGTATTTATTGCGTCATCACGACAATATAATTTTTCGGGCACATAACTCATATCAAGCGTGCTAGCTTGCTTGAAAACTGACTTCTTCATGAAAAGTTTTCTAAAACCATTCTCGTCCATGATTAACTGGTTCCTAAATGAAATTTTTAGTGATATATAAGTAATTATAGAACAAATTAAGTTTAAACTTTCTTATACTTTTAACTTTTTACTAGAACATTAATAGATTATTGACTTACGATGTTATAAAAATTTTATAATTGATAACTTATCGTAATTTTAAGTTATCATTATTTAATGGATGCATCGCAGAATAAGACTGTCTTAACTTGGTTATATCATTCTTAGCATAGATACGAGTTGTATTTGGAGAACTGTGCCCTAAAATATCCTGTAATTCACTGATATCCATTCCCGATCTCCTAAGATGTGTAGCACCAGTATGCCTAAATACATGAGGAGTTATAATCTTAGAATCTGGGAAACCACACTTCTCTTTTATCGTTTTTATATCTGCCTGAATGACTCGAGGATTTAATTTTTGATTTCTCGTGTTTACTAAAAGATAATCCTCAGTACTATAAGAGATTCGATTGCTTAGATATTCGTTAAACAGATTTAAAGTATTATAGTCAACGGGCACAATTCTTTCTTTACTTCCCTTACCCTTTAGTCTTATGTAGCCTTTGTTGAAATCAATGTCTCTTATTTTTATATCGCATAGTTCGCTTACACGAGCCATAGTAGAATAAAGTAGCCTTACAATCAAATAATATCTCTGACTCTTCCTAGAGTTAAACAATTTTCTATCTTTTAACTTATTAAATATTACTTCAATGTCAGAAACATCAAGAAATTTAGGGAGACTCTCTTCTAACTTTATTTTGGGAGATTTTATAGTGGTCATAGGATTTTTAGTTATAAATTCATTGAGAGTTAAAAACTTAAAATAAGATCTCAACGAGGCTATTTTTCTACTTATACCCTTTTTAGTATACTCTAAATCTTTCAGCTGCTTTAGAAAGAGTCTAATTCTCTGACGCACCATTGGGGATTCAAGAGCTAAATCTCCTACAAGGTTAATAAACTTTTCAAGATCGTATCGATACGCTTTGATAGTTGAGGGCGCACATCCCTCTTCTACTTCCTTTGAAATCAGAAAATCATCGATAAAATCTGAAATCTTATTATCTACCATAAAAAGAAATAACATCGTGATATTACAAAATAGAGTGTAATATCTAGGTAATATGTAAAATAATGAGTTGCCTTATTTATTTCTTCAACCCATCTCCATACCAACCTTGTTTGATGAAAAGATACGCATTCATAGCTGCAGTGGTTCCTTCACCAGTAGCAGTGGTTACCTGCCGTATTCCACCAGTTACGTCTCCCGCTGCATATATACCTGGAAAATTAGTTTCTTGATTTTTATCAACTTTAATATTGTTATCCTTATCAAGTTCAATCCCTGAGTTTTTTGCTAATTCACTCTGTGGCTCAACTCCTATCGCAATAAAAAGAGCATTCACATTTATACTTGTTATTTCGCCAGTTTCAATATTTTTAACTTTTATTTCTCCTAATTTGTCATCTTTAGGTATAGCTTCCTCGATAGTGCAATTGTACATTGGTACAACATTCGGTAATGAATCAACCTCATCTACAATACATGCTTCTGCTCGCAAACAGTGCCGTCTATGAATAAGGTAAACTTTTTTTGCAACGCCAGAAAGATAAATTACTTCTAGACCTGCGGCATTGCTACCGCCAACCGTAGCTACTACTTGATCTCTAAAAAGTGGACCGTCACAAGTTGCACAGTAGGATATCCCGTTACCTATTAATTGATATTCATTAGGCAACCCAAGTGAAAGATGTTTTGAACCCGTTGCAATAATTATAGATTTTGCTCTCGTTTCCCCTTTACTTGTAGTTACAGTCAGTTCTTTCGGATTGATTGCTGAGACTTCATTATAAAAAAAGGTTGTTCCATATATTTCAGCTTGTTTCCTCATCTTTTCAGTTAATTCAAGTCCGTTGATGCTCTCAAATCCGGGATAGTTTTCAATTTTGGGAGCTGTTCCAGCGAGACCTCCAAATGCCTTACCTTCAAAAAGAGCAGTCTTTAAACCCATTCTCCCCCCATAAATTGCAGCTGTTAATCCCGCGGGTCCACCACCAATAATTACTAGTTCAAAGTCATTTTTATCAGACAAGATATATCTCCATTATTTTGTAACTCGAATCAAAATTACACATAATAATCAGAATAATAACTTAAATTTTTTTTCAATCTTTTATAAATTACTTTAAATCAATTTCTCCGCTCTAGTAAATAATTAAAAACTAAAATTATATGAAATAATTCGAATATTTATTATTGATTCATACTTAAATTTAATAAAATATTTCCTTTATTTCTAATTTAAAATAAGAATAATGGGGAGCTAATATAAATGAGCGATTCTAAACATAGAACAGAAACTAAGAAAGAAGAACCAAGATATAACATTGCTGAACCTCACCATTTTTCCAAAAGATCTAAATGGTTAAGGGATTATTACTTCAAAGGAGTTAAACGAGAGTGGAATAACGAATTCATGTCTTTCACTACTGGCACAGATTGGGATATAATTTGGTGCGAATTTGATTACTATGTCACTCCTGAGGTTCACTTTTACATAGGTAATAAGGGTAAGGGTGTTTTTGAGGGGTGTTTGAGATCTGTAGCTATTACAGTATCATTACCTGACGGTTTCTGGGAATTGTCTTTACCAGAACGCAAGATAAAATTTTTTGAGACGGTCATGCTCGATTATGTACCTCACGAGATCATATCTGAAAACGATTTAATTGCTGGTGGTAGGTTTAACACTCAATTGAGCGATTGTTTAAACGAAACAGAGACCAATAAATATTGGAAGGAAAATCTGAAAACTAGACATAAATTTTACAAATTTCATAAATCTGGTTTTGGAAATACCGGGGCAACGGGAGGACACCTTATCCCGGATCACGAAACCATAATCACAAAAGGATTCAAGTTCATACATGAAAAAATAAAGGCTCAATACAAACAATTATCAGAACGAGAAAAAAAGGGTTCTAAAGGCCAAGAATTAAGAGCCATGTTAGAAGCTTCGGAGATACCAAGAAAATTCGCTCAAAAATACGCTGAAGAATGTAGAAGACTTAAAGAAACAGCAAACTCGTCTGAAAGAGTAAAAGAATTAGAACAGATGGCTAAAAACCTCGAAAAAGTTCCATGGGAGCCCGCTGAGACTTTTTGGCAAGGGCTTCAAGCGATATGGGTAACTCACATGCTAATAATGGCAGAAGAATCTTACCCTGGTCCGGGTACATCATTTGGTCGAACTGATCAACACCTCTGGGATTTATATAAAAAAGATGTAATTGACGAAAAAAACATCTCAAAAGAATTTGCTAAAGATATTATAGGAAGTTTCTGGTTTCATTGCAATACTGCTTATGACGCCCTAATCAAAGTAGGAAAGCAGGGTATTACTTCAGGGTTTGGACAATTGATGACTCTTAGTGGTTGTGGGCCTAACGGCGAAGATTTGACTAACGAATTGACCTATACTATTTTGGAAGTCATTGACGAATGGTCTCCTATCTTAGAACCAAAGCCGAATGTTAGACTACATAGAAAATCTCCCGAGAAATTGTTAAATATCATAGTTGATATGATCTCCCGTTCGCAAGGAGCCCCATTTCTTATAAATTTCGACGAGAGAAGTATCGCAGGTATGATTGCGGAAGGTATATCTCCAGAAGATGCTTGGGATTATGCTTGCGTTGGATGCTTAGAAAACACAATGCAGGGAAACGATAGATCTGGTACAGTGAATTGTAATCCAAACTTAACAAAGAGTCTTGAATTGATTCTATGGAACGGGAAGAATATGCCCGGTAATGATGTTGCTACAAAGAAAGGTGAACAAATTGGGCCGAAAACTGGTAATCCTGAGAAATTTAAAACTTGGGAGGAATTTTGGAATGCCTGGAAAAAACAAGTACAATTTCTCATTAAATACACTGTAGATATATATAATTTAACTGAATCAATTAGAGCTGAATATATGCCTACACCATATTTGTCGTCTTTAGTTCGAGGGTGCGCTGAAAGAGGATTAGATATTAGATGTGGTGGGCCTGAGTTAAGATTTATAACAGTTGAGGGCGTTGGTTTTGCTACTACCGTCGATTCTTTATTGGCAATTAAAAAATTTGTTTACGACGATAAGAAATACACCATATCTCACATTAAAGATGCCTTGATTAACGATTTTGAAGGAGAAGAATACGCTGTGATTCAAACAATCTTAAAAAATCGAGCGCCTAAATACGGAAACGATGTCGATAGCGCTGATGAGTTAGCTCAAAAAGTTATGGAAGTGTGGGCTGACGAAACATGGAAATATAAAACTCCTACCGATTTTCAATTTCGACCTGGCATGCTTTCCTGGAACTATTGGGCTGGAGCTGACGCCAGTTTGACAATAGCTACTCCAAATGGCCGAAATATGGGGACTTTCCTCTCTAACGCAATTTGTCCTTCAAATGGAGTAGACCTAAAAGGCCCTACCGCAGTTACTAATTCGGTGGGTATTGCTTTAGGAGGAAAAACAGAAGATGGTGAATATATTAACTTTTTACCTAACGGAGCAAGCCATACGATTACATTCAATCCAGCAATTCTTAAGAATCCAGAACACAAAGAAAAATTCAAATCATATTTACGAGGATATATTGAAAACGGAGGAACTTGCTTACAAGTCAACATGCTTGATGTAGATATGCTAAAAGATGCTCAAAAGCATCCCGAAAATTATACTAATCTCTTAGTGCGAATTACGGGCTATAACGCTTACTTTAACGCCATCGGAAAAGAGTTACAAGACGAGATAATTGCTAGAGAATCGCATTCGATGTAAATCGAACTCCTTTTTCTTCAGCTGTAAAATTTTATTAATCTTCTTTTATTTGTATCACTAACTAAAAACTAAAAAACTAATAATGTGAATAATATGGTTTTAGAAACGAATATTACTAAAATGTTAGGGATTAAACATCCCATCATCGCAGCCCCGATGGGACCTTTTTATACAACCCAATTAACAATCGCAGTTTCTGAAGCTGGAGGTTTAGGCGTACTGAGCCATTCTGCTCTAGTAAGCGATTACATGGCCGGAAAGAATCCCGTTCAAATTTTAAAAGATAACATGTTGGAAGTTGTTGAGCATACGGATAAACCATTTGGATTTAACATAAGAACTTCCAGAAGAGAAGCTGATGCACCAATTTTGGTAAAGCAAATTCCTAAATTTATAATGGAAAATCCAAAATTGAAAGAGCAGTGCGTTTATGCTATCACCAGCGCGGGTTCCTCAAAAACTTTGCCGCAATCTAAAGCGTATTTGAAGTTAAAAGAAAGTGGATCTCAAATAAAACATTTCCATGTTGGTCCAGCTTTATGGCTAGTAGATAAGTGTGCGGCCTCTGGTGTCGATGGTGTCGTCGTTACAGGAACCGAGGGCGGGGGACATCAATCCTATGAAAAGGTTAGCACGCTAGTATTACTCCAACAAGTAATGAAAAAGCACCCAGATCTTCCAGTAATTGCTTGTGGTGGTTTTGCTACTGGTGAAGGTCTTGCCGCTGCTTTATCGTTAGGTGCAGGTGCTGTTGCTATGGGTTCACGATTTATTGCATCGGAAGAAAGCGAATTTTCCAAGGAATATAAATCAGTACCACCTACTGCTAATGCTCAAGATACTATTTTAGCAACCGGAGCGCTTGGACCAATTCGGCTATGGAAGAACGAATACTCGCTACATCACGGACTCGTAACGGACAAACAACAAAAAATGGCCGAAGAAGCGCAAATGACTCAAGAAGATATAATTGCTGAAGGAAAAGCATACGAAGCAGCTTATACAGGCGACATTAACTCTGGTGCTGTTTTATTGGGCCAAAGTATTGGTATAATCCAACAAGTGAAAAAAGTCAGAAATATTATTGAAGAAATTGTTCAAGATGCCGAAAAGAGATTGAAAACAGCCGCAGGTTACATAAAGTAAAATTAATGCATATTTCAATTTTATTTTATTAAAAATAGAATCTCCATATTTAACATTTTTTTACTTTTTTTAGATAAATGTGATAGTTTGGCTAATTGTTCAATGAATATATTCTTCCAAATATACGCTAATGAAGAACATTATGAAAAGAAAAAGAAAAATAAATGATACTAAAATATTTCTTGTATTGATTCTTTGAGATATATTTTAAGCATCGAGATTTTCGATAATAGTTGCTACCCCTTGTCCTCCTCCCACGCATGCGTTAGCAATACCGTATTTCGCTTTCTTTTCTTTCAGTATCCTTGCTACGGTACCGGTTAATCGTATCATTGTGGAGCCCAATGGATGCCCTATAGCGGTCGAACCTCCCATGACATTTACTTTCTCTTCAGGAAGGTTAAATTTATCCATACAATTTAGTGCAACTATGCAAAACGCCTCATTTATCTCCCAATAATCGATATCCTCAGCAGAAAGATTCGCATATTGTAATGCTTTTTGAGTAGCTGGAACCGGACCTCTTCCCATTACGGTAGGATCTACGCCAGCCCATCCAATGGATACGATTCTTGCTAGGGGTTCTATTCCTCTTTTCTTCGCTTCTTCTGCTTCCATAAGTACTGCTGCTGTAGCTCCAGCGTTTAGTGGAGATGAATTTCCGGCAGTGATCACGCCCTCCTCAGTACCTTCTCTTTTTACATACCCTTCTTTTCCCCCATTTTTTTCGAGGAAAAAAGGTTGTGATATTCGACGCAACTGAGAAACAGCTTCTAGAGTAGATTTTCGGGCATTCATGTCCCTATCGATAATCATTTTCTCTTCGACATTTCCTGGAGCGTGTCCTTCAATGGGTATTATCTCACCTTTGAAAAAGCCATCTTCGTGACTTTTAACAGCAAGATTATGACTTCTTACACCAAACTTGTCTAGATCTTCTTTAGTAAATGTAGGTACTTCTTCCTCATATAGCTTCTGTGCCGTTTGTAGCATGTTAAAGGTCGTTTGCAAATCTAATTCGGGTCTGTAAAATATACTTTTTTTATTAGCCGACGATATATTGGGATCTGTCCCTTTACCTCTCACGCGAGTCATGTGTTCAAAACCCGTTGCTAATGCGGTCTTAATCTGTCCAGTCATAATTTCCATAATGCCAACATGCATACCACTACCTGCTGAACCACATTGTCGATCTATAAAGAAAGAAGGAACTTCAAATGGAAACCCCGCTAAAAATAACGGAATTCGTCCGCCATATGTCCAATTTTCTAATACACCAGCGGCGACTCCGATTGATACTTCCCCCATATCTTTTCTTTCTATTCCTTTATCTGCCAATCTACCGTCAAAAAATTTCATTAATAACTCAGCTAGTAATGCATCTCCCCTAATCTCTCCAAATACATCCCTTTCGGGTTGGGTTGGTCTAGATCTAGAAAACGCAGTCCGAGCGTAGTCCACTAACCACACTTCTTTCAAACCTAATTCACCTTTGTCATTCTATTTTAAATTGTTTAATTAAATTGTTTAGTATTATTATTAAATTATTATTTTATATTTTATATAAATATACAGTTTATATTAATGTTGATAATGTTTTCATATCAATTTTAGCATCAAATATATCATATATGAGTATAACAAAAATATGCAAATTTTCTGGACGGCTTGAACAAGTAATAGTTATGCATTCTCACACTTTAAATCACTTCAATCATTTAAATTCGGTTATGAAATAGCAAAAAAATTGAAAAAGAAACAATTATGAAAAGTTTAAATACTCTCGTATCGTATGTTAATCTAAGTATGTTTAATTCATACTGTATATTAAAAAAAAAATCTAACAAAAAACAACGGAAAGAATAAAAATGAGAAGATTTACAAAAATTTTAGTCTTGATATTATTCTTAAGTTCTTTCGTTATACCATTTTTCCCAGTTATGGCAGAACCTAAATCCGCTCAAGCAGATCCATTGGTCTTTAAGTACGGTCTCCAAACTAATCCTTTAGGGGGAGATTGGGACCCAGCCATTCGTCTCGCATCTACAGCTGATTCGGCCCGTTTCCCTTCCCTAGAGGGTTTTGTAACATATCCTGCTTATTGGAATGGCAATCTCTCTGAATTACAACCTTGCCTCGCAACCAATTGGGCATTCGAATATTGGCCAGTAGAAAATAATTCAAAAGGATTTTTCAATAGCGGAGGTATTAAGTCGACTACTTTAACGTTGCGAGAAAATGTAACCTTCCACGATGGCTCAGCATGGAACGCCACGGCAGCAAAGTGGAATCTGGATCGAATAATGATAGTTTCGGGTAATTTAACAGGAAACGGTAATACTAAATATCTAGGTGATTTTTGGGAAGATGCGAGTGACTATCTCCCTTTTTATACTCAAAGTTGGAACTTTTCATCTTATATTGGCCAAATGCCTTCCTATAATGGCATGGTTGCAACTATTCCTCAACTAAACGGTACTTTTCCTAAAATTAAGAATGTAACTATTTTAGATGCGGGAGGACCTAATGGAGGGGGAACAATTAAAATCAACTATAATGATTGGGCTTCTTTTTCAGCCTGGGAGATTTTAGCAGGTAATCCTCAACATTATATTTTGATGATATCGATGGAGTCTTATGCGAACTATTGGGATGCGCCAATTTATGGTTTTGGAGAAAATCCCTCCTTTCCTCAGGATGAAACCTTCAAGCACTTGGTTGGAACGGGGCCATATATATTTGATCATTGGACGACCACAGGACCGACACCGGGAGGCTTAATGACGAAAAATGAGAATTATTGGAATAAAGATTATCTTGAAGCTCTCGATTGGTTCCAGATTGATGAAGTACAATTTGTTATATTTACTGCTGATGCAGATGGTACGGCAGCACGTAATTTAGCTATGAAGACTGGTGCAATAGATTTTTCTCCCGACGTCAGTGGCTTTAATTTTGTTTATGACGAAGTTATCGCCCAAGCTGATGTGACATATTATACAAACCCGATTGGAGATTATCCACTCTGTCTTATATTGAATTGCGTTAATGAGACATACTGGGTGAATGTCACCACCACCAATGGAATCCCTCGCTTACTCCGAAAAGCAGTCTCATACGCATTCGACTATGAAGGATTTTTGCAGACAGCTTATAATGGACGTGCGACGCGTATGAATAGTTTTCTTGGTAACGACCACCTCTATGCTAACCCAAGCATTCCTATGCCATATTTAAATCTTACCATAGCACGGGAGGCTATACTTGCTCAATATCCAGCTGAATGCGCTGACCCGTCCAGAAATCTTGATGAAAATAGTCCAGATCAAGATTGGATTGATGTTGCAAATTCAAATCCTATATACACGGTTGATTTCTATTGGGATACAACTTCGGTTCAAGGGGTTCTTGAAGATTATATGGGAACAGCTCTAGCAAATATTGGAATGGCTTATTATGACGATGCTTCTCATGAATTACCTTCTGTCTGGCCACATATATTGGGAGGAGGCGCGATGACTGCACAAATATGGGGATCGACGTGGGCTATAGCACCGAATGATATAGGTCACGCACACATTAATGCGTACTTCAAGTATCCAGGACCCTTTACGGTATGGTACAACTTAGCTTTCAGTTATCTTGATAATGTCACAGACTGGATAGATCAGATCTATTTTTCAGACAGCATTACAAGACAGGGATTATATGATAATATAGGGCTTACACTACAAAACTACCAGTACCCATGGATGTGGATAGGTCATGGTAAATTTGGATACGTTTATAGGAGAGAATGGGAAGTACGTGAATTTGAGTTCTATCATGGAATGCCAACGATTGTTGGAGATCTTACCCATATAAAGTGGGTAGGATGGTCGGCGCCCATACCTGAAATACCTGGATATTCGATGTTTATCACATTAGCTGTTACAACTGTCGGAATTATTTATGTAATGATGAGAAGGAGAAAGTAACTTTTTAATTAAGAAATTTAATTTTTTTTTTTTATTACATTATAGCAATTCTTTGTTCTAATAATAGAGAGAATTATTCTTCTTTTTTATATCAATATTATTGATAGATTTAAAAAAAAAAAAAGAATCCTGTATTTAGATGAAATTCTCGTCTATACATTCAACTGAATTTTATCAGGATGAATTATAACTACATCTAAATTGGAACTATACGTAGTTCGCTGACGGGATATTTATTAAAGTTCTCATAACCATTTTTTGTGAAGACCCCAGAAGAACCTACCCATATACCTTTCTTTGTATTGGGAATCCTAACCCAAATGTGTAAAGTAACAGTGTGACCCGGCTTAAACTCAAAATCATGATACATGTTTGAAAAGAATGTGGTACGAGTACCTGGCGCTGCACCTGCTAACGGTGGCTGCATCATAAAACACCAACCAGCAATCAATAAACTTGGTACTTGTTCAAATCCAGCATCGTAAATTGGTTTAAGAAAAACATCTATGTCTTTTCCTTTCATTCCTGGTTTTAGCTCGGAAACTAAATTATCGTGAACAACGGCTGCAACATTAAAAAGTTTTTCATATTCAGGTGTTGGATCACCAACAAACCAAGATCCCCAGAGCTTTCCCCAATAATTACCGTATCCCAAACAAAATTCTGACATTAGGAAATCACCTACTCTCACTCGTTTACCTGTTGAATAAGGCGTAGGATAATAATATTCAGGATTTTCCATTGAGAAGGAACTGACATGACCGAATGGAAATGTTCCATAATGACGAACAGCTGTCAAATTCATTGCTCGTTGTAAGTCTTTGTGTTTGATTCCGGGACGGGTCAATTGAAAAGACTCTTCTTGAGCAAGATCTGTTAAAGCTCCTGCCCGCCTAAGGAGTGCAATTTCTTCTTCGCTTTTAATAAGTTGAAGTTCTTGAAGCCAAGGATTAGCACTGACAATTTTTGCATCCGGTAAACTTTTATCTACAACCTGACGTTGTTCAGTGAATAAGGTGATATCACCAAATTGAGCTCCTCCAGGGCCAACAAGTCCAATCGTTCCTCGTTCGTATCCAAGATCTTTGATTTTTTGAATCGCATTAGGCAAAGTGTCTCCATCTTTTATGTCTTTGATATAGGAAATGGTAGCTGCGTTTACGCAATGATAATCTAAATTAATAAACATTGTAGGTTCACCCTCTACTGGAACAGTAAGATACGTTTCAAAAACATTCGCAAAACGGGTGAGATACTGAAGATGTATCTGACCAGGACTACTTCCAACCCCTACATGCCCATATACTAAAAGTACATCTATTCCTCTTTCCTTCATTTCCTTTCGGACATTTGTGTGACGTTGAGCCATTTCTTTATCTGAAAAATATGGAAGAAAGTTATTATCGGCGTCTTCAGGTATTACATCATAAATTTCTTTACTCATTTTCAACTCTCTAATTAATTTTACTAATTATGTTATAGAATTCAAATTGGAATAAATTTTTTAAATATACAGTATGAATTAAACATACTTTGATTATCATACGATTGGAGAGTATTTAAACTTTTCATAATTAATAATTATAACTTATTAAAATGCTCTTTTACAAAGAAATTATTGTTTCGGGGGATTTATACACCAGATATAATGACCATTTTCGATTTTTATCTTATGAGGTAAATCAAATTCACATTCCTTAGTACGCACATCTGAGGAACAGCGAGGGTGAAAGGTACATCCCGTAGGTGGGGCTATAGGACTTGGAACTTCACCATGAAGAATAAATTTTATATCCCTATTTTTCATGTCAACTTCAGATCTTGATGCTAAAAGCGCTTGGGTGTAAGGATGTGTAGGTTTTGAAAAAATTTGATCAGTATCCCCAATTTCAACAATTTGACCAAGATACATAACTGCAATTCGATCAGCAATATGATTTACTGCAGCTAAATTATGTGTAATGAATAAATAACCATAACCATAATTTTTTTGTAATTTTTTTAGTAAGTTAAGAATTTGTGCTTGCACTGATACATCAAGGGCAGATGTTGGTTCGTCAAGAATTATAAGTTCTGGATTGGTTGCAAGCGCTCGAGCAATAACAATTCTTTGCTTTTGACCTCCTGAAAACTCATGTGGATAACGATCCATATGTTCTCGTTTCAATGCTACCTCTTTCATTAATTCTAAAACTTTTTTTCGTAGTTCATCTTTCTTATTAATACCTAACATGTTTTTAAGAGGTTCAGCAATGATATCAAAGACCTTCAAGCGAGGATTTAAAGAAGCATCTGGATCCTGATAAACAATTTGGATTTTTTGTCTTATAACATTTGAATAAGGGAAAGGGAGAGGTTTGTCGTGAAATCGAATATCTCCGTTAGTTTTTTTTACTAAACCAAGGATCGACAGAGCTGCTGTTGTTTTCCCGCAACCACTTTCTCCCACTAATCCAAGGGTTTCACCTGTCTTAATTTTGAAAGATATACCGTTAACAGCTTTAATGACACCTATTTGTCTTCTAAATATTCCTCCAATGAGAGGATAAAATACTTTTAAATCTTTAACATTTAACAGATTTATACCTCTTTCAAGATTACTAATTTGACCATATTTTTCAACTCCAATAACTTTAAATGTAATATATTTAACAACAAAACTAGTAATCGCTGCTATTAGAACGTATATAACAATTAATAATGATAAAAAGTTTCCTATGATAAATTCTGGTAGAGGAATAAAGCTAAAAAGAATACAAGTAAGTGGTGAAATTACATAGAGATGGAATTTTCTTCTAATTAATTGAGATCGAGCATCCCATTTAATGATAAAAAATGAAATAGCCAAAGTTAAACAAAAAAGAAATATAATTCCTCCTAATTCTAAAATGGTAAAAAGATTATTAAATTGAAAAATCATATTCATACACTATATTATATTTTCATTAAGGTTTATGATAAAATACTTTTTTATTCAATTACTGAAATTTTTCTTTTCTAACTCTTTTAATTTAAGGGTTGCCTCACTTTTATATTGAGGATCATAAAGGTGGCATGCCACGAAATACTCTGGTTCAATTTCTATGCTTTTTGGTACTTTAGAATTACAAGGCTCAAAACGATATTGACAACGAGGGTGAAATCGACATCCTGAAGGGGGATATATTAAATTTGGCACTAAACCCGGAATTACTTCAAGTTCCTCCTTCTTTTTTCCAATAACGGGTATCGACGTAATAAGGCCTTTTGTATATGGATGGGATGGCCTTTCAAATATCCTATAAACATCTCCATATTCAACTATAAATCCACTATACATGACTGCGACCCTGTCACACATTTTTGATATGATTCCAAGATCATGGGTAATAAAAAGTATAGATGTATTGTATTTTTGTCGAAGATTCTTCATTAATTGAAGAATTTGATTTTGGATTGTAACATCCAACGCAGTTGTAGGCTCATCTGCTATTAATAATTTAGGACTACATGCAAGACCCATAGCAACTTGAATTCTTTGGCGCATTCCCCCACTTAATTCATGGGGATATAGTTCATAAACCCGTTCTGGGGAAGGAATATTAAGTTCCCTTAGTAATTGCTCACTCAATTCTCGAGCAATACTGTACATATTTTTGCCAGGATGTTTCACTGCTTCAACGAGAAGTTCATTTTCCATGTGTAGAAGAAATACCTCCGAGATCTGTCTACCTACTTTAAATACTGGATTTAGAGAATTAAGAGGATCTTGAAAGATCATTGTTATCTTGTTTCCGCGATAGGCTAATATTTCCTTTTCAGATTTTTGGAGTAAATTTTCACCTTCAAATATCACTTTTCCACTCTCAATTTTCCCAGGAGGTCGGACGACCTGAAGTATAGATAAAGCAGTAACTGATTTCCCACAACCTGTTTCTCCTACAAGCCCAAGAGTTTCTCCATCATAAATTTTAAAAGAAACTCCTTCTACCGCGCGTACAACTCCTTCTTCACTGTAAAAATAGGTCGTTAGATCCTTCACATCCAAAATGACTTTTCTTCCTTCAATCTTTCTAGGTTGAACTTGTGTTTCTGCTACCGTTGTTAATATTTTTTGGTCTTTTCTCATCTCATCCTCGAAGTGTTCTGGACGGAACTTAACTTTTAAAGAAACGGCAAAAAAAATGAGAAATACAAATATATCGATAATAAGATGGACACGAATATCTTGAACATTAAAATTATAATTTGGTAAAATTCTTAGAAATAGTGTTAACAAGATTTCAACAATAATTATACTTAGGAAAAAAGTGATAATTTCAACACTAAACACAAAATTTAAGGATGGTTTAAACGCTTTATTATAAAGCTTCATAATGATAACTGAACCAATAACGATGTCTATAACTAGAATAAGAATATCGTTTAGAAGATTATCACCAAAAAGATAAACAAAGAATAAGTTAAGTGGTAAATTTATAATCAACCATAATAAATTAATAACAACTGCCTTTCTAAGGGATGTGTCAAAACCTCTCTTACTTGAAAGCCTTCTCGTAATATATATTCCTATTAAAAAAATAGTAATCAAAAAAACTATTGTAGAGAAAAAATCAGTGATGATGGTTTGATAGATGCCTGTAAAAAAATAATAATAAATAAAGAAAAGTGGAATCACCCAAATCCAAACCAGAATAATACCACCAAAGAAAATAGAATCTCTATGAAATTTTTTAGAGATCTGTTTCTCACTAGGGATAAGTTTAGTAAAAATAAAATTAATAGAAATGTCGACAAGAACCATAAAAAAAGCAAACTGAACACTAAGAATAAATATATCAAAAATGGGATTTAAATTAGATAATAATTGTAATAAATTAATGAATACGATAACTAAAACGATGATCCACAAAACTCCTACGACGATATTCTTAAATATCTTCCCATTTTTTCTTATTAAATGGGCGTTATTATCTACAAAATGTAAGTTCCTAAATTTTTTCAATATAAAGAAGTAGATTTTGTTAGAAACACTTTCTGCAAGATAAACGACATTTTCATCCTCATTAAAACTGACATCAGGATCTTGAGCGTCTAATATAGATTCCTCTACTTTGAATTGCTGAATTTGTATTGTTTTATCCTTCTCTTTCATTATTGCTTCTAGAATTTGTTTCTTACTTTTTATAACTGCTCTCGGTAAAAATTTAGTTCTTAACATATTGAAATAGCTCACAATAAATATACCTAGGATAGCAACAATTATTACACGAAGATCTTGTTTTATAATTGTTATTCCGAATAATCGAGAGATATACATTTCAATAATAATAAATTGGATAAACCAGATACCAAACGAGATTATTCCACTCGCGATCAACGAATTTCTAAGTTCCAAATTTGGGATTTGTTTCTCAATAGGCCTTATTTTATTTATCAAATATGTAAGAATTATGATAAAAAAAACGGTAAAAAATGCCGTGAAAACCCCAATATATAATATATCATAATCTGGTGTATTTGCTTCCCATACCAATTGAAGTCCTAATAGATCAAACGAGAGAAATATTGCTGCTATACCCCAAACTAAACCAATTATTATTCTACTTTTTTTTTTGTATATTTTAAAAAGTAGATTGATATCTTCAGATGAATGAGATTTCTCAAATTTTCTCAAAAAGGCTTTGTATAGGGGAAAATATATACTTATTCCTATTGCAAAAAAGAGATAATAGTTATTCAAATATCCAACTATTGTATAATAATATTCAACACTTTCAATAACAGCCCCAATACCAAAGATAATTCCAAAGACTATTAATAAGCTTAAAACCAGACTTTTAGTGTTTGTCAGCATCCTTTGATCGTTTGGAAGTAATTTATTTATTAAAACAATCATAAGACTTAATATTAATAAGATAACAACAACTTCAACAAGTAGAAATCCATAATTAAAAGCCATAGAAATATTCCTTTTTTATTGTGTTTTTATTTTTTATATATGTAATCGTGGATCTAATGCATCTCTCAATCCATCACCAATTAATATGAATCCTATTGCAGTAATTCCTATGAATAATCCTGGCCAAAGAGATGCTCCTGGAGTTTCAAAATGACCTCTTGCATATAGAATATCTGCTCCCCAATTAGCAACATCAGGGTCTCCCAAACCTATAAAAGCAAGACCTGCTAGACCTATAACAGTAATTCCCATTGCTCCAAAAAAAGATATAATAATGGGAGAGATAGTATTAGGAAAAATATGTTTAAACATAACCCTAAATTTATCTGCACCACTACTTATTGCAGCTCTAACATAATCGTTTTGTTTTACTTGTAATACTAAAGATCGCATAAATCTAATGTTAAAGGGTATAAAAAGAATACCGTAAATTAGTAGAACATTATATAAATCTTTTCCAATCAAGGGAGCAATAACTATAACAATAATCAACATTGGTAAACTCAAGAATATATCACAGATACGCATCATAATGGAATCAACCCAACCTCCAAAATATGCCGAAATTGTTCCTAAAATAACACCTCCACCTATGGAAATTGCAACTGGGAACACTGCTGCCTGTAAAGTAGTCCTACCACCCCAGATCAATCTCCCAAGAATATCCCATCCAAATATTGTTGTACCTAATGGGTGTTCTGGTGATGGCTGTTGGAAAGAGGCTTCTCCAGGATATAGTGGCGGAGTTACATTCGCTAAAGTAAGTTCAGTAAGCCAGGGAGCATAAACGGCTATAAAGGCAACAATTAAAACCAAAAAAAAACCAAGCAAGGTTAAGGGAGTAATAAGACGGCGGAATAGTCTTCTTTTTGATTTTATTTTTTCAATCTGATATTCTTGTGCGGAAAAGTCTGGATTTCGCCATCCAGGCATAAAATAAAATTTGATTAATCGCCTTATTTTTGTATTAATCTTCTTACTTGAATATTCCTCAATTTTTTCTTTTTCGTTATAACCTTGCATAATTAAAATCACAATTTTTAGATCATTAAGTATATGTTATCCTCGGATCGATAATTGTATATATTATATCAGTAACTAAGGTTCCTCCAATTATAACTAAACATGAACATACTAAAAATCCATTTATAAGTAAATAATCACCTAAAAATACAGAGCGAACAAAGTAATATCCAAATCCTAAATACTGAAAAGTTGCTTCTAAGAAAAGAGATCCTAAAAGTGACCCTGTAATCGTGGTTATGATGAGATTACTTGAAGGAATTAAAGCATTCCGAAGGGCATGTGAGTTGTTGATCCTTTTTTCCGGAACTCCCTTAGCTCGGGCTGTCCGAATATAATCCTGATCCATAACATCTAACATACTAGAACGAGTTTGTCTAGTGATACCAGCCAGAGAAGCAAATGATATACAAATTACTGGAATAAATAAATGGAGTATAGTATCAAAAAAGAAGACTGGGTCGTTATTTAAAACAGCATCAATAAGTCGAAATCCAGTGTAATATTCCCCCGACAATTCAGCTCCAGGTGTATTTGAGAATAAAATCTGTATATTAATTTCACCATACGTAAATTGTTTTAGTTGAAAACCAAAAAATACTTGCAATAGGTTAGCTATAAAAAATATTGGAAATCCCGCACCTAGAACAGCAAGAAAACGAATAGAGGTATCTTTTAGTTTATCTTTGTTCGTTGAAGATAGAACACCAAGTTTAACAGCAAGGATAGGAATTATAACAATCGGAAATATCATTAATTCAATTGTTTTAGGAAAGACATTAGCTATAACTTCGATTACAGGTGTATCACGCATAATAACATAGGAATCACCCCAATTCCCTGTGAAAAAATTCTGTAGATAAATAATTAACTGAATAAAAACTGGTTTGTCATATCCCATTCTTCTTTCTTCCTCTGCAATCATTCTCTGTATCGTTTCAAAATTTTCGCCCGTAGCCATCCGGTTAATGACGGGAAACACATCCATGGATTTTGATAAAATAAAAGTAATTATTAAAACTATGATTAATATTGGAAACATTATTAATATCCGCTTGATAATATATTTAATCATATTCTGAGCTTGACGAGCCATACTTTTTTCCACCTAAAAAACTGTATATAATTTATTCCCTTCTATTCTAATATTTTTCTTTTTTTCGTACTGACAATTGTTTTAATTTCATACCTATCAAAGAACCACTTAGAGTTAATCCGATTAAAATTAAAATGTTAAGATATCCCTCGAAATGAGCAAATTGTAAAATAAAGGGATCGAAACTAAAACCAAACATAAGAAAATAAAAAATAAACCCTTCCAAGACTATCGTGGGAACTAGCCAAATCGATGCTCTAATTCCATAGTGGGGGATATCTTCCTTGTAAGTCATAATGAAACATACTATAAATACTAAAATTGCTCCTAGAAAAAAACTACGAGTATAAGAAGTATATGTCCATATTAATATTGTCCTATTCATATTTAAAAAAGAAATCCAGTTACCATACTCATCAATTAGGATAGTATTTGCGATAATTCCATAATAACCTAAAATTATTATTATATAGCATAATATCACGGTTCCTTGCCTTCCCCAATCTATCTTAAAATGAGCATGAAAATCTGGCGTGTCTTGAAACTCATCTTCTTGAACATCAATAGGTTTCTTGATTGGTACTCACTCAGTTTAGTCTTTACTCTAAGATTCTATATTAATCTTGAGTTACATTTTATTGATTTAAATGATTAATGTATATTTATACTTTTTTTTGTTTAATTCATATTTTGAATGACAAGTAAATCTAAAGGGTATAAAAAAAATAAATTTATGTTGATTAAAGTAGTTTTAGCTATCAAGATTTTCGATTACAGTTGCCACACCCTGTCCTCCACCACAACAGGCATTAGCAACACCATATTTTGCTTTATTGTCCTTTAAGATTCGTGCTAAAGTGCCAGTAAGGCGGACCATTGTTGATCCTAAAGGGTGCCCGATAGCAGTTGACCCGCCCATAACGTTTACCTTTTCTTCCGGAATATTAAGTTTGTCCATGCAATTCAACGCAACTATGCAAAATGCCTCATTAATCTCCCAAAAGTCGATATCTTCAGCTTTAAGACCTGCATACTCTAAAGCCTTTCGTGTTGCGGGCACAGGGCCTCTCCCCATGGTATGAGGATCTACCCCTGCCCAGCCTATGGAAACGATACGTGCCATTGGTTCAATTTCCCTCTTCTTGGCTTCTTCTGCTTCCATTAAAACTGCAGCAGTTGCTCCAGCATTTAAAGGAGAAGAATTTGCTGCAGTTATAACTCCTTTATCTGTCCCTTCCCTTTTAATATAACCTTCTTTTCCACCATTTTTTTCTAAGAAAAAGGGTTTTGTCAATCGTGGTAATTTTAATACTGCTTCTAATGTGGACTTCCTAGCATTCATGTCCTTATCAATTATCATCTTCTCTTCCACATTACCGGGTGCATGGCCTTCAATCGGAACTATTTCACCTTTAAACCACCCAGATTCTTGGTTATTAATAGTTAAGTTATGACTTCTAACTCCAAACTTGTCAAGATCTTCCTTAGTAAATTTTGGGACTTCCTCTTCGTATAATAATTGAGCAGTATTTAGCATATTAAAGACATTTGCTAAATCCATATCTGGCCGATAATACATGCTATTCTTATAAGCTACTTTTATATTAGGATCCGCACCCTTTCCATATACTCGTGTCATATGTTCAAACCCAGTAGATAGAATAGTTTTACTATTACCCGTCATTATCTCCATGATTCCAACATGCATCCCTGAGCCTGCTGAACCACATTGTCTATCAATGAAAAAAGCAGGGACAGTAAATGGGAATCCTGCCATGAAAAGGGGCATACGACCTCCATAAGTCCAATTTTCTAATACCCCTGCAGCACATCCCACAGAACATTCGTCAATATCTTTTCTTTCGATTCCTTTACCTACTAATCTTTTATCAAACATATGTATTAAAAGTTGAGCTAATAGCTCATCTCCTCTAAGTTCACTAAATACATCACTTTCAGGTTGAGTAGGTCGAGATCGTGAGAATGCAGTGCGTGCGTAATCAATTAACCATACTTCTTTATTTTTCACCTTTACTTTTCACCATTAATTTTTTAAATCTACATTGTATATTATTTCTTTTAAATTTTTCCTAAAATATAGAAATTTGAAATTTTACTATTTAGCCGTGTAACAGCTAGTCTTTTTTAGAAAAGCTATTTTAAAAAACATTTTTAATGAGTGCTGTCTATTTATTAAACATCACATAAAAATTAATAAAAGAGAGTGATATAATGTGGAAGTAAAAAATATTGTAATGCTTGGCTTTGGAGATATGGGAAAAGGAATTGCCCAAGTATGTTTAATGGCAGGTTATAGCGTTACTGCGGTGGATGTGAGCGATGAAATTATCCAGAAGGGCCTAGAGTACAATAGGACTGGTTTTGAGAAGTTAGAGGAAAAAGGAAAATTACCTAAAGGTGCAACTGCGGCAACAATAATGGAAAAATTAAAAGTGAATAAAAACTTAAGCAATGCGGTGAAAAATGCTGATCTTGTTATAGAAGCGGTATTAGAGAAACCCGATATTAAACAGCAATTATGTAAGGAGGTAATTGATAATTCACCTGAGCATTGTATATTTGCTTCGAATACGTCTTCTATTAGCATAACAGAAATTGCTCAAGTTTGTGATAAACCTGAAAATGTAATTGGAATGCATTTCTTTAATCCTGCCCCCTTAATGCGCTTGATAGAAGTGATAAAAGGAGATAAAGCCTCAGAAGAAGCGATGGATATTGGTGTGAAAGTTGCTAAGACATTACCTTGTCTTAGAGGAGAGAGATATGTTGCGCGAGTTTTAAAAGATCGCCCTGGATTCATTGTAAATAGGGTATTAGCACCGAGTAGCATATATACTAATTATATTGTGGATCTAGCATACGAGAACGAAATACCTTGGGAACAGGTTGATGCTGATTTGTCTAATCCAAACGCTCCTATGACTTCATTGACTTTAGCCGATTTTACTGGTAGAGATATAGCATTTAACGCCGGTTTATATTATGCTGAGAAAATATCCGCTGATTTCAAGCCAGGGAAAGTTTTAACAATGCATTATAATAAAGGTACTTTGGGAAAAAAAACTGGAAAAGGATATTATGATTGGTCAAAAGGGCGGCCTCAGCCTGATTTATCTAAAAAAGCGGGATTAGTTGATCGTCGGGTTTTCATTGCAATTACTGCCAATGAAGGTTGTAGGATTTTGGAAGAAGGCGTTGTAAAGAGCTGGAAGGTTATAGATGAAGCCATTCAAGCAGGTATGAACTTTCCAGGTCCAATGCAATATGCAACAACTAACTACAAAGAGCTTAGCAATGTATTAGAAGAATATTCGGAGAAATTGGGGAAATCTTATCTAAAACCATGTGAAATGCTTAAATCTGGAAAATTTGTCGATATGCAATAATTTCAGTACAGCTTACAACCTTGATAAATAAATTAAAAAATTAAAAAAAAAGCATAATAAAAATTCTTTTTGATTTTATTTTATTTTCATTTACTCACCAGTGAACTTGGGTTCTCGTTTCTGTAAAAATGCTGTAACACCTTCAATTACATCTTTAGATTGGGAATTAATAGCATAACCTAAATACTCAAATTGAAGCCCTAAATTCAAAGGTACTTGAGATCCATAATCAATAGCTTTCTTTATAACAAAAAGACTTTTAGTTGGGGCATTCCCTAACCAAGATGCTTTTTGATGTACAAAATCTTCAAATTTGTCCTCATCTACAAGAAATGATATTATTCCCCAATCGTACATCTCTTCAGCCTTATAATGTTCACCAAAAAAGATCATAGTTTTTGTTCTAATCTTACCAAGATTTCTGATTAACCTTTGAGTGCCTCCATTAAATGGTGCAATTCCTCTTTTTATTTCAGGGAAGCCAAATGTTGAACGTTTCGATGCAATAACAATATCGCAGACTAATACTAATTCAAACCCACCTCCTAAAGCGTACCCATCTACAGCGGCAATTAATGGTTTGGGAAATCTCTCTATGATATCATAATATTTTTGCCTTATATACATCGCATGAGATTGATCCATTAAGTTTTTAGGATCTATATCAGGATGACCACGGATAGATAAATCTGCTCCTGCAGAAAATGCTGGCTTTTTTGTATATTCTTTTGTTCCTCTTAGAACAACGCATCTCACTGACTTATTAAAAGCCATTTCTTCAAGTGCTTCAGCAATCTCTCTTAAAGTGATGGTGTGTAAAGCGTTTAGTTTCTCAGGCCTAATTATTGAAATGATTGCATAATTATTTTCTTTATTTTTTTCAACTTTTATATGTTCAAATTGCTTTTCAGACATAATATTTCTCACATTTTTATAAAATATGTTTCTTAATTATATTTAATTAGTAATATTCAAAAACATTTTTAAATAAATATACGATATCCATTTAAATTAATTTTAACAGTTATCTACATTATGGAATGAGAACAAATGTGGATATAATGTTAAAAACCGCTGCCAATAATATATTATCGGGATAAGAAACCAAGAAATTTGAATTAATTTTTATTAAAAATTGCATTGATGGTATCAAAAATTTTTTAGATAAAGAAAATTAAAAAATGGAGTTAACATTAAATTCAAAATGATTCAATATTGAATCTTGATGATAGTAATATAGTTCTATTTTACTTAATAAATCAAACAAATTGACATTGTCTATTTAGTATACTATAGAACTAAAAGAAGTAAAAACAATTAAGCTTAATTATAGATTTAGTATAATTTATGTAAATTCTCAGTTATGGAAGATAGAATCCGAATAGTAATGATTTTTTCCTTATTTCTTAGATATCGGACGCATTTTTGATAATTTTTAAATAATATAAATTTATTCAGTTTTTGAGAAACAACCATAATATTTAATATTAAATTTGTCATTCTTAAATATAATATTTTATGGTCGTGTGAAAATAATGGTGAATCAAAAGACAGGTAATACGAAAGTAACAAAAACAAGAAGTCGCTCTCCTGAAAAGAAAGCTCAACAATTTGAGCGGATCCTAGTCGCAGGAAAACAACTCTTTTCAGAAAAGGGACGAGAAGGGTTTAGTTTGCGAGGATTAGCAAAAATTCTTGATATGAACCAAAATAATCTGTATAATTATGTTGAAAGTAAGAGAGAATTATGGATAGCGATTCGTAAAAAATTTTTTGAACAATATAGGAATGAAAATAGAGAAATTATTAAAAATCATGAAGGATCTACCGTTGATTTATTAGTAAATATATTTGAGCATTTTTTTAAATTTTCCGAAGAAGATTTTACCGCATTTACCATGATGCATATTATTCGTTCACCCCCCTCAGATAAGATAGGACCTTTTGAGAAGAAATATAAACAATTTAACTTTCTTGATGGAACAACAAGAGTTATTCAAAAAGCCATAAATGAGGGTGAGATTAAAGAAAAGAATGCAGCCCTACTCTCATTCTTCATGTATAGTTTAGTCTTAGGAGCTGCCATGATAGAAAAAACTATGCGATCTATTGAGGAAAATAATGATTATAAAGGTATAGAAGCAGAGGAAAATGTTCAATTTGGTACTCAACCGTTCTCAAGTACGGAATTTCGTAAATATGTATTACGCAAAATCCAATTAGGATTAACAGATCCTAATCTTATTGTAGTTGAATCCGACTATAAAAAATAACTAAACGAAAATCAATTTATTTTCTTAAATATCTGAGTTTATAACTATAGTTTTAAATAGACATCTATCATTAATTTTATTTATCAATCACTTTGCATTAAATGATATTAATTATTATTTATGAAGTATTAAAAATTAATGATAAATTGTAAGTGAAGAAGAAAATTGATAGAAAAGGAATTTGAGACTATTTTATATGAAAAAAAGAAGAACGTAGGTTATATTACTCTTAATAGACCAGAAAAGCATAATGCTTTAAGTTTTCAATTACTGGATGATATAGATGCCGTCTTTGATTATGCTGAAGCAGATAATAAAGCGAAAGTAATAGTATTAAAAGGAGCGGGTAAAAGTTTTTGTTCTGGCTTTGATCTCAAAGGATCCTATTATTTGACACCTCCAGAAGGAGGATGGAAATATAAAAATTCCTATGATATCTTGAACAAGAAAATATTTGCGAAATATCCAAGGATATTGAATTTTCCTAAACCAACTATTGCTCAAGTTCATGGATATTGTACTGACGCGGGTTGTTATTTACAGCTGTTATGTGATATTACAGTAGCTTCAGATGATGCAGTTTTAGGCCATCCTGCCCAATTATGGGGTGGTGCACAGAGCATGCCATTATGGCAACTTTACTTAGGAGTTAAAAAAGCACGATATCTTCTTATGAGTGGAAGAAGAATTTCTGGAAAGGAAGCGGCAGAAATGGGCCTAGTGAGTATTAGCGTGCCTCGAGAAAATCTTGAAGCCGAAGTTAACAAGCTAGCTTCGGAGATTGCTCAAATACCATACCAAGGAGCTTTACACAATAAGATCGCTCTTAACACTGATCTTAAGATGAGAGGTATTGATGCTTTATTCGATTATTATGGTCAAATGAATCGATACTGGAGATTATTTCGTACAAAGTAAATAAATATTATTATCTTGAATTTTTAAGGATTCTACAACTTTTTTCATAAATTTTACTTTTTTGTTCATGCATTTTACCAACTAAATACTTTTCATAGACTTATAAATATCTTCATTGATTTCTTATAATATTAGAACTATCTAAATCATTTAAATGTAAAAAATGAAATTTATCGATCTCTCAATCCCTATTATAAATCCCGAAGAGCTTATATTCGACCCTCCTCTTACACATCCACATATAGAGTATGGTGATCACGATAGAGGTGCTGAAGAAATGGGTTTTGTCTTTTCTCGTTTGAAACCTGAACATCTACCAGTTGGAAAAGGGTGGGCTACAGAAAGTATTACATTAGGTACTCATTCTGGAACTCATATGGACGCTCCGTGGCATTTTGCTCCCGTTCAAGATAGAGAAATTGGAGAGAAAAAAGCCATGACGATCGACGATTTTCCGTTAGAATGGGGTATTGGGCCGTTAATTGTTCTGGACTGTACAGATTACGAAGAAGGATATGTAATGACACCTCAAGATATTGACAATAAGTTAGAGAACATAGAACATAGGTTAAAAGAGGGAGATATCTTATGCGTTCACACAAATGCTCCAAAACACTATGGTACTAAAAATTACATAAATCATGGCGTTGGAGTTGGTAAGGAAGCTACATTACATATTATTAGAAAAGGCGTTCATGTGGTTGGAATCGATGCATGGTCTTGGGATGCTCCTTTTAGTCTCACAGCAAAAAAATGGAAAAGATCTGTAAGAGAGAAAAAACCGGACACATCAATCATCTGGGAGGGGCATTTCGCAGGTATTGAGTTAGGGTATTTTCAAATGGAAAAAATGATGAATTTGAATAAAGTTCCTCCTGTTGGTGCCACAATTTACTGTTTTCCTATTAAAATAGCTAGAGCGAGCGCTGGTTGGGTTAGGGCTGTCGCTACAGTTCCAGAATAAATAATTAAAAATTAGTGGAATACAATTAATTAGTTAAAGATGTATTTTTAATAGAACCGCTACCCAATTTTCTCTATTTTTTTAACATTTATAAACCTTCTAAGCGTTAACTATTCTTAATAGTGCAAAATATTTGATAAAAGTGGAAATCATAAAAAATGATGATGAGAATCATCATCAACAACAGGCACTTTTAAAATCCAGAAATCTGAAATGAAGAATGTCGGGTACGATATCAATAAAACAAATTATCCAATTTATGTTTTATTACCAGGGAGCGAAGGATATATACTTCTGACAGAAAAAGTATATGGTAATATTACAAATAAAATGTATAGATTTTAGTTAGAAATACCTGTAATCTCTTTCAAAGTTTTTTACAGACAGTTTTAATCACCCTGTTTGGTTTTTTTTTTAATTCAAAAAACTCTATATTCATTAGACAATTACTTCAAATACTATTTAAAAAACATGGTGAAAAAATACATGGTTGCAGAGCTTTATTCTGGATTTGCTCAAAGATATAATATGATAATCGGAGTTCTAATATGTGCCCTATCAACAAGTATTTTATTCTTATTTTTGCCTATTGGATATTTCTTCATAGCAGATATATTATTAATTATAGGAAACTGTATTGGACTCTATTTCACATTTAAAAATAGAAAAGAATCACAACCGCACATTAAAACAGGCATAATTGTAGGATTAAGTGGTTCAGTTTTATCGCTATTATTGATAAGTATCTCTCAATGGATTTTGTATTCAGTAGATTATGGATTTGATTTTATTCTCTTTTTAGATTTTACATTATACTTATTAGTGAATTTCGCAATAATGTACATACTAGTTGGGATAATATTGGGTTATCTATTTGGGAGCATTTATAGAAATAGAGAAGAGTAAAGCAATAAATCTCCTCTCATACAGAATATGGTGTACCTATTCTTATTAAGATGACAGATGAAGAAAAAACACAATATTATAATTTGTTAGGGCGATAATTGAGATAAATCTATTTTGCTCCATGGCGTTTAAGGATAAAAATAATAAAAGTAAGATTTAAAATAAAAAAGAAATTAGGTAGAGATCTTCTGCAACTTTGATATTACTTCTTCTGCTTCATTCATCATTCTATCTAGTAATTGTTCAATGGTAGGGATATCTTTAATCAATCCTACACCTTGACCACAACTCACCATCCCAGCGTCAATATCTCCTTCTTTGTACATTTTTTCAGCATTTTGACCAGAGGCAGCTTTAACAATTTCCTGCAAAGATGCTTTTTGAGCTTCTAATTCAATAATTTGTTGTGCGGCTTTATTGCTCCATACTCTATGTGTATTGCGAATAGAACGCATAACTAAACTGGTGTCGGTTTCTGCAGCTTGAATAAAGGCTTGTTTTAGACTGTCATGAATGGGACATTCCTGTGTTGCCATCATTCTTGTTCCCATTATTACTCCTTCGGCACCAAGTGCTAAGACAGCAGCAATTCCTCTCCCATCTGAGATTCCGCCTCCAGCTATTACAGGAACATCCAAAGCATCGACAACAGAAGGGGTCATTACAAGAGTACCTATGTCTAAGGTTCCAGTAGCTCCGCCATTTTCGTATCCAACAACAGTTATCATGTCTGCACCTAAAGACGCTCCTTTTAATGCATATCTAACTCCAGCACACTTATGGATCCAAATTGTTCCCCCTTCCTTAAATTTAGGGGCTAAATCCTCTGGAGCCTTATGACCACTTGTTTCTATTATTTTAACACCCTCATCTAGAGTAGCTTCCACGTATTTTACTAATTTTTCTTGAGGCATCATGGCGGGGAATAGATTAATATTTACGGCAAATGGTTGATCTGTTAATGATTGTGTTTTCTTGATAGCCATACGTAATTCATCAGGTGAAGTATAATTAGCGCTAGCCAATACAGCACACGCACCAGCATTACTTGCTGCCGCAACAAATTCAGGATTTGAAATCCTTGCCATCGTACCCGCAATTATCGGATATTTACATCCTAACATTTCTGTAACTTTAGTCTTTATCATAAAAATCACTCAAAAACTAGTTATTTATATTAAAAATAATTTAAAGTTCTTATAATTTCTTTCTCCCAAGACAAATTTTAATTACTTATTAAAAAATAGCTTGAACTCATCTCTCGCGAGGAATTTATATTATCAAATAATTGTAAAATTTTATTAATTAGGGTTGAATAATTTCTAAATCCAATCCAGTCATTTAAAACATCTTAAAATCCTTCAAAAATCATTAATTATTCTATATTTCTGGTCGTTTATTAATTATATTCATTCTTTATAAAAACTTAAAATAATTAAATGTTTAATTAAAATTTAACAAAATTAAATTAACTCCAAGACTTTACTAATTTAATAAACAGCTTAAAAGCTATTTAAAATGGCAGAAACTAAAGCTCTGATTTTCCAGATTCAAAAGATGTCCACTGAGGATGGACCTGGTATAAGAACAACGGTCTTTTTCAAATCTTGTCCATTAAATTGTATATGGTGCCACAATCCCGAATCTATTTTAAAAAAAAAGCAGTTAGAGTGGTTTAAACATAAATGCATAGGCTGCAAAATTTGTATCGAAACGTGTCCGAATGGAGCATTAATTCTCGATGAGGATGGTATGCATATCGATAGAGAGAAGTGCGATAGTTGTGGATTATGTTCAGAAGAATGTCCTAGTACTGCTTTACATATGTTTGGAGAAATATGGGATTTAGAGGATTTATATTACGAAATTCAAAAAGATAAAGTGTATTACACTCAATCTAAGGGTGGTATAACCATTTCAGGTGGTGAACCTACACTCCAACCTGACTTTATATTACTATTCTTGAAGAAGTGTAAAGATAACGGAATATCAACTGCATTGGACACTTGCGGATACGCTTCCAAGAGTATTTACAATAAGTTACTGCCTTATATTGATTTAGTACTTCTCGATATTAAGGAAATTAATTCTGAAAGACATAAAGAATACACAGGAGTACCTAATGATCTCATATTAGAAAATGCTATTTGGATTTCGAAATATGTGCAAGAAAATAGTAAGAAACTCTGGATCCGAACACCTGTTATTCCAAACTATACTGCAACAGAGGAAAATATTAGGGGTATTGGCGAATTTATTGTAAAAAAATTACTTAACATTCCAGAAAGGTGGGATTTGCTTTCGTTCAACAATTTATGCTCAGCGAAATACGAAAGGTTGGATATGGAATGGTGCTTAAAAGACCTCCCTCTAATCTCTACAGACGAAATGAACAAATTTATTGAGATTGGCAAAAACCTGGGTGTATCTAATGTTCAATGGTCTGGATTAACGAAAAAAAAGGAAGATCCTGAACCTAATAACTAAAAATATGAGAAAATGATTAAAAATGAGTAAAAGTAAAAGAAAATTTGAATGGTCTTCTGAAATTTCTGAAGAAGGGATTGAATTTACTCAACCTGATATAATGCTTAAGTTAATCTCCACTATAGACGAACGAGGCTGGCCCCACGTAACTCTAATTGCGAGTAATCGGGCAATAAGTAAAGACAAAATAGTATGGGGGGCTTTCACTGAAGGTTCAAGCAAGAAATATGTGAAAAAGAGACCAAAGCAAGGAATATTCTATATGAATACTAAAATGCCGTTTAAGTTCCTTCAGGTTAAAGCAGATTTTAGCCACACTACAAAAGAGGGTGAAGATTTAGAGCACTTTAACCAGACACAATTAATGCGCTATTTCACTTATGTCAGAGTTCACACGGCGTATTACAATAATATAGTAGCTGCAACACCTATAAGAAATTTACCCATGTTTGGAATTGTAAAGGGAATAATAAAAGATATAGTAGGGAAAGGAGGAGCGAAGACTAAACTTAACGAGAAACGCTTAAATGTTATAGGACTTAAATTATTTGCTGCGCCTATTGCGGTAAGAGTAATTTCTTACATAGATCCTGCTGATGGTTATCCGACTATGATTCCTGCCATTCAACTTCAGGCTGCCGATCATAATAGACTAGTGTTTCCTCCTTCAATATTGAAAGAAGATTTGTATCAGATTCCAGTTGATTCAAAAGTGGCTGTGTTTGGTATGAATTTTGATTTTTATAATCAAGTAGTAAAAGGAACATTTACGGGATTTAAGAAGTTTAGAGGAATCAAGTTCGGAGTTATCGAAATTGAAGAAATCTATAATAGTACACCTCCCGTACCGCGAGTAATTTATCCTAGAGTGGAATCTGTTCCAAAAGTTACTGATTTCCACCTATAAGTTTACTTTTTGACACCAATTAGGAGATAATTATAATGCCGAAAGAAAAAATGAATATATTATTTATTATAACGGATCAACAGCGTGCTGATATGATGGGTTGTTATGGCAATAAAGTAATTAAAACTCCCAACTTGGATAGATTTGCAAGCGAGAGCGTACGTTTTTCTAACGCATTCTGTACTAATCCAATGTGCATGCCAAATCGGGCTACTCTACTCACAGGTTATTATCCAAATGTTCATGGAGTACGTAGTAATGGAATAAATTTACCCCTAGGTATGCCAACAATAACCCAAACACTTGTAAATAGAGGTTACCATACGATTAATGTGGGTAAGATGCATTATAATATATGGGTAATGCCTTACGATCCAAAAGATGTATCAGCTGAAAATTTTGATGATTGGAACGTAGAGAAACCAAATAGAAAGCATTTAGCTCACGAGAATTTTCCTATTCCCTATTATGGTTTTGAAGAGTGTGATTTAGTATTGGGACATTCATCTGCTTGCTTAGGTCATTATTACGATTGGCTTAAGGAACGAGCTCCAGAAATAGCTAAGAGCGTTAGAGAACAATTTCAACAAGATATTCCAATATTTAATTTATTCAATGATAATTTTATACCCATAGAACTATACAACACCACGTATATCAAAAACAATACTATATCGTTTTTAGAAAAATATTCTGAGGGTAATTATAACGATAAGCCGTTTTTCTTACACTGCTCTTTTCCGGATCCACATCACCCTGTAAGCCCCCCTGGTAAGTATAGGGAGATGTATAATCCCGATGATATAGAACTGCCATCTAATTTCCACGATTTAGAAAATTTGTATACGCATCCATATCTAAAAACGCACATGGAAAATCCACCATTTAGAGGTGGATTATTAAGGGAGGAAACCGAAGAAAATGTTAAACGATTTATTGCGTTTAATTATGGCGCTGTTTCACTAATTGATAACGCCATTGGTGAAATTTTGGCATCCTTAGAAAAATCAGGGCTCTCAAAAAATACCATGGTAATTTTTACCTCAGACCACGGAGACTATATGGGATCGCATGGACTATGTTTAAAAGGGCCTTCTCCTTTTAACGACACACTACAAATACCCTTAATATGGAATGTTCCTGGAGTTACCCATCCGGGAGTTTCAGATGCATTAATCAGTTCTGTTGATATTCCAAAGACTATTCTCGAACTATTAAATATCAAAGAACGATACAGACCTCCAGGTATGCAAGGGTATAATATGAAGCCTGTCTTGGAGGATCCAACTACAAAACTACGTGATTGTCTACTGATCACTGAAGATGAAGAAGTTGGTCCGAAGGGACCTTTATATACTCGCGTTATTCACCTCGTTACTGAAGATTATAAAATTTCTAAATTCGCTGAATTACCGGGATATGGTGACATTTATAACAGAAGAAATGATAAGGAAGAATTAAATAATCTTTGGGATAAAGAGATTGATTTAAGACATGAATTAGTAGATAAACTACTTCATGAATACATGATGACGCGGAGTAGATTTCCAACAAGACAAGGTGGAACATAACCTAATGATTTGGACAACCAAAATTACTCAACTGTTAAAAATTCAATATCCCTTAGTTATGGGAGCTTTTGGAGGGTGGGGTAAGGCGGAGTTCGCGTCTACTTTTTCAAATGCGGGTGGATTAGGAATTATTGCTGCATTGAATTTTCCAAATCCAGAAGAGTTCAGGAAAGATATACAGAAGGTGAAACGATTAACTACGAAACCTTTTGGAATCAACCTATCGTTACCGCATCATATTTTAGAGGAAAGCAGGGAAGGTAAAAAAACTCAAGAAAGGTATTTAGAATATGTCGATATCGCGCTCAATGAAAATTGCACCATTTTTACTACTTCAGGATATAAAGCGTCATTCATTGGGAAAAGAGTTCAAGAAGCGGGGGGTTTATGGTTTCATAAATGCGTATTAATTAAGCACGCTATTTCTGTAGAAAAAGAGGGAGCAGACGGAGTTACACTAGTTGGCTTAGAAGGAACTGGATTTAAAAATCCATTAACAAACACTACTCTGGTAAATATAACTTTGGCAAAAAAAATGCTCAAAATCCCGATAATTGCAGCTGGTGGGATTGGTGACGCAAGAGGTTTTTTAGGCGCCCTAGCGATGGGAGCTGATGCGGTCTGTTTAGGTACAGCCTTAATGGCCACTAACGAGTGCCCAGTATCAACAAAAATTAAAAAAAAATGGCTTAATTTGGATATTTTCGACGAAACATTTCACAATAAAATATACAAATATAACATAAAGAATTTTATGGCGCCTTCAACAGCAATAGGACATCGTAAGACGTTGGTAACTATACATAAACTAATCGAGGAATTGATTACAGAGGCAGATGATATATTGGATTCGTGGGGATTTAACAATAATGAGTTTAATACGCTTGACATATAATATTATACATAAAAGTAGGGAGAGAATAACTTTTAAAAATTAAGTGAAAAGTTTTTTTTCTTTCATTAATCTAATAATAAAAGAGATTATATTGTTTTAAACATGGATTTTTTCACTCATTTAGTTTTCGGAGCTTTAGCGTACCTACTTTTTTTAAAAGATGTAACTCTAGAATTTTTCTTCTTTGCTATATTGTTCTCGATTATGCCAGACTTAGATGTATTTTTAGCACCTTTGAAAAGAATAATAAAGTCAAAATATCTTGAACATCGCGGAGGTTCTCATTCATATATTGTTGGCATAATAATTTCATTTATAATAAGCTTAATATTCTCAAGTTTAACGCATCAAACCTTTATCTCATTGTGGATTACAGGTATATTATTCTATGGTTTACATATATCGATGGATCTACTTACAACTACGAAGATTCCTTACTTATTCCCACTCTCCAAAAAAGAACACAGTTTTTACGTAGAAAAGGCTGGTAGTTTCTTTACTTTTGTGAATTCAATAATTTTCCTTCTCATACCGTGGTTTCTTTTTAGATTCTTTACAGAAATATTTTACATTCAATTATATATCAACATTTACACTTCTTTTTTTATAATATATTACTTCTACCGAATAATGGCAAAAATTTTAGTCTCTAGAACTCTTGATAATACCCAAAAATACTTTCCCGGAATATTACCTTTCTATTTCAAGATTTACCAATATGAGATTAATGGAGATGAAGTAATATCAAGTATCGAAAAAAAATCTCATTTCTCAAAAAAAACAGACATAATAAAAATTAAAGCTACATTAACAAACCAAGAAAGGGTTCTTCTCGAAAAGGCAGAAGAGCTGAATAATAACCATTATTATTTCTCTAAATGGACATCTCTCCCCATCTTTATTAGAAAAGAAGGGATTTTTTCTATTAGATTCTTCTTTATAGAAACAATGATGCATCGTAGAAATATGTTTGTTCAGTACGATTTTGATAGAGTTACTCAAAATTTCATCATCGCTAATCAAGGTTCGGGTCGTATTCAAAGCAATTAATTACTAAATTCAATCATGAAAAAAAAAGAAAAACAAGAATTAGAGGAGGATGAGGTTGAAAAGATCTTCGATACCATGTGGAAAAACTGGGAATCACGGAGGAGATGCGAACAAACCCATACACCAGAATATTTAAAGAAAAAAAATAATGAAAATCGTGAATGAGAAGCTCATTTTTCCTTTATTTGATAAAAGTATCCTAATTTATTTATAAAATCTTCCTATTGTTTCAAAAAGATGAAATAATTAACTAAATGGAAGAGTAAAATTAAAAATATTTATAGCATTTCGGCAAATACATATTCATATATTTTTTAATTATTAAAAAAATCTAAATAAAAAAATTAATTTAATGTGAATAAAATATGGCAGTAGCGTTTTTATTAGTATCTTTTCTCGCAGGGCTTATTTCTATTGGAATGGCGGTTTATTTTAGACATTTAGTATTGAAAGAGGATCCTGGAAATGAAAAAATGGTTACAGTTGCTGGATATATAGAAGATGGTGCAAAAGCATACATCAAGGTACAATACATGGTTTTATCCATTTTTGTTGGAGCTTTATTTTTAGTAATACTCTTCTTATTACCTTCTCCGTTAGCACCTAGCGAACGATATACTGTATGGTTTAATTGGGAACAAGCTCTAGCTTACATTATCGGGTCTGTGGGATCAATGCTCGCTGGATATCTAGGCTTATATGTTGGTGTGAAAGCCAATACTCGAGCTGCTCAGGCTTGTACAGTAGGCACAAAAGCGGGATTCAATGTCGCGTTTTTCGGAGGTTCAGTAATGGGATTAGCTGTTGTAGGTGTTGCCCTCATCGGAGTTTCAGTATTGTATTTTATATTTGAGACACCCTTGATAGTTCTTGGATTTAGTTTTGGAGCAAGCAGCATCGCACTATTTATGAAATGTGGCGGTGGCATCTTTACCAAAACTGCAGATGTGGGAGCTGATCTCGTAGGAAAAGCAGAATACGATTTACCCGAAGACGATCCGAGAAATCCCGCAACTATTGCTGATAATGTTGGAGATAACGTCGGTGATATCGCGGGGATGGGTTCTGATTTGTTTGATTCATATGTAGCATCCATCGTTGCCGCAATGATGCTCGCAGCCTCATTAGCATTAATTATTAACATAGATATAACCATAGATTCTACATTACGAGCTACTCTTGTAGTTGCTCCCGTTGTTTTATGCGGAGTTGGATTAATCGCTTCACTCATAGGAATTTTTATCATTAAGTATCGAAAAGCAGAAGATCCCGGAAAAGCTCTGAATAATGGAACCTATTATGCAACACTAATCTTTGCTGGAATTGCCGCTCTATTTACCTGGATTCTAACCCTTGATTTGAATTCTGAAGGATCTCTATTATTATGGAGGATTTATTTTGCAGTTTTAATTGGTCTCGCATCTGGTATTGTTATGGGCTTTACAAGCGATTATTTTACCCGAGACGATAAAAAACCGACTAGAAACATTGCAAACGCAGCAAAAGAGGGTCATGCTGTAGTTATTTTAAGTGGTTTTTCATATGGACTCCTCAGTGTAGTTCCTCCAACTCTTGGAATTATCTTAGCAATGGCAGTATCCTATCTTCTTGCTGGAGTATTTGGAGTTGCAATGGCAGCAGTAGGAATGTTAGCTATTGTTGGTACAATAGTATCTAATGACGCATATGGACCTATCGTTGATAATGCTCGTGCAATCGCTGAACAAGGCGAATTGGGAGACGATGTGATCCGAACTGCAGATCATTTAGATTCTGCGGGAAATACAGCTAAAGCTATCACTAAAGGATTCGCAATTGGAGCCGCTAACCTGACTGTATTTGCCTTATTATTCTCTTTTGCTGAAGAATCAGGAATTTCAATGGTAGATTTATTAAGAATCGAAGTGCTTATTGGAGCTTTCGTTGGTGTTGTTGTACCTGCTCTTTTTTCGGCGCTGTTGGTTCTAGCAGTTCAAAGGAATGCAGCAAAAATGGTTGATGAGATACGAAGACAATTTGAAGAAAACCCAAAAATTCTAACTGGTGAAGAACCCGCTGATTTCAAGAAGACAATTGATATAGCAACAAAAGGCTCATTACGAGAATTAATATTACCGAGTATAATCTCTATAACAGTTCCTATAGCTATCGGTATGATTTTTGGTGTAGCGGCTTTAGGGGCATTTCTAGCAGGAGCTATCTTATCGGGATTCGTATTTGCAGTGTTTATGAGCAATAGTGGGGGAGCATGGGACAATGCTAAGAAATGGATTGAGGATGGCAACTTAGGAGGTAAAGGAACTGATGTACATAAAGCATCAATTACAGGTGATACGGTGGGAGATCCTTTCAAGGATACTGCAGGTCCAAGCATCAATACATTGTTAGTTGTAATGAGTTTAACAGCATCAATTTTTATGGGCTTATTGTTGCTATTTAATCACGGAGCTGGTTTAATAACATTCTAATACAAGCTGTAAGTTAAAATTTTCATATACTTTTTTCTTTTTTTATTATGAATGCATTCTGTAAAATTATTATTGACCCTAAATTCGATAAATATTTTTAAAATTGAGGATTTAATTTATCATTTAACCATTAAATCTTGGATTAGGGTTCAATTATTTCTGATAGAAAATTCCTTAATGAAAAAGAGCATGCTGATCATCTGAGAACTTACTCTATTGATCCGAGAAAAGCGATGTTTACTATAATTCTAAGCATTCTTATAGATGTTTTCGGTTACAGCATGGTATTACCACTTCTTCCCGTTATTGTTACTGAATTGGGGTCATCTGCGTTATTTGTGGGAATTCTAGTCTCTTCAAACGCTTTGAGTGCTTTCGTTTTTGGTCCGATTTGGGGTAAATTAAGCGATAAATATGGTCGTAAACCTATACTTCTAATTTCTCAAGCTGGAACTGGAGTTTCCTTTTTAATTTTAGCTCTGTCTCCGAACATTCCTGTGATTCTTTTCGCACGAATTTTAGACGGCGTATTTGGAGGACAAATACCCGTTATACGTGCTTACATATCTGATATCACTACACCCGCAACTCGAGCTTCTCAAATGGGTAAATTAATGATTGGACATACTGGAGGGATGATTTTTGGACCTATTATCGGAGGAGTATTAGGAGGAATCAATTGGAGATTCCCTTCTCTAGTTGCAGTAGTTCTATCCATAATTACTATGATTTTAACATTAAGAGTGCTAATAGAGAGTATGCCTAAAGATCGTATTTCAGATATTAAACACCGAAAAAAAACCAAAGAATTATCTTCCGATGAAAAAAGGAGGACTTTCACAGGAGAAATTGTTGTACGTTTTCTTCAAGTTTTCCTATTATTCTCCATTACGGTTATGTTTAATTCGAGTTTGTCGTTAATTCTTTTTGAAAGGTATGGAGCTCCGACATTCATAATTGGCTTAGTTATGACCCTCGCTGGTGTAACAATTATGATATACGGGGGATTTCTTATGAAGCCTCTATTTAAGAAAGTTGGAGAAAAGAGAGTTCTATTAATTGCTTCAATTCTCCTTATACTAAATTTCGCAGCATTCCCATTTTTGACGGAATTGTGGATGATTTTTGTTATCCTCCCATCGTTCGTATTCTGCATGGCGTTTTTACCTTCTTTAATCCAGAGCAATATTACTAAAGCAGTGGACGTCGACAAACAAGGTGTAGTTAGCGGAATGACAACAAATATTCAGTCAATCGCACAAATTATTTCACCACTAGTAGCAACGGGGTTCATAGAAATAGGAGGATTAACTATAGGCGCGATTTTTTTAAACCAATACGAACTTATAGGTTATTTGGCAGTCATTTTAGGTATTGTGCTATTTATAATCTTATATTTTGACTTAAGAAGGTATTCCTACCTTTATTCTTACGAAAAACTACGAAAAAAAACTGTTGAATCGAATTAATTTATAATAAAAAATAACATCTAGCACATTTTAATTCATACAAACATTAATTATTCTATGTCGAAATTCCTCTTAAGTTCAATCGAACAAAATTTAGACGAATTCTACTTAAAGTGCTCAAGACATCCCAACTTTGAGTTTATGGATACAGATAAGCTAAAATGGGTACGTGCGAAAAATGCGGATTGGCCAAGTTGCATATTTCATGCAAATTTTAACGCTTCCGATTTACATCTAGAAATCGAGCAAGTTAAAAGATTAATTCGAGCGGAAAAAGCACCAGATGGCTGGACTGTTGGACCATTAACTACGCCTAAGAATCTCGGAAAATCGCTTTTAGATCATGAATTTTCAGATGCATTCCACCAAGCAGGGATGGCACTTGATTTGTCAAAGTTAAAAATAACACCAAGTATAAATACTGCTTTAGAAGTTAGGATCGTTGAAAACGAAGAAGAATTAAGCAATTGGGCTAATCTCGTATCAACTGTGTTTCACATAAAAGTAGATAATGAGTTGTTAGGATATTTACATTCTCAGAGTGAAGTAAAGTTCTACATAGGGACATTTAATGAAAAATGTGTTTCGGCATTATTACTATATCTAATTCCAGAAATTGCTGGTCTTCACGCAGTGAGTACCTTACCAGATTATAGAAACAATAATTTCGCTCTTACGATGAGTGACAGAGCATTATTAGATGCGCGCATTCTAGGATATAAATATGGCGTTCTTCAAGCGTCTTCAATGGGTCAATATGTGTACAAAAAATTAGGATTTAAAAAATATTGCGATGTAATCACTTATTCTTTAAGTGGGGAATAAATAAGTAGAATACCGAATCCTAAAACAATCACATATTTATTTCATTTTATCTTTAATAGATTTGACACATGAGATATGGGGCTGACGGCGAACTTGATTCGCTGAGGAACCTCGCCTCACATTTCCAAACTTGGAGTAGATAACTACTACGGTGAAAACCGTATTTTAGCAACTGAAACGTCACTGCCCTTTTACGCACATTAATGACTTGGATTTAAGCCAGAGAAATTGTAATCGGGAACGGTTGGAACGAGCTAAAACCAAGGTGCAAGGCCAAATGAAAGTGATGAGAATTTGGAACGAGCTTTAGGTAGGCCGCTTAGTTTGATGCCCCACCTATTTCTTGGTAACGAGGAATAGAACAAAAAGGCGGGTATATATCTCAGGTGTCGCTTTTTTCATTTATTTTTTAACCATTTAATTCACTCATCATCCACCAAACTAAATGTGCCATCTTCGGCGCCGCATTTTGGACATTTTTCAGGTATATCATGTAGATCAAAAAAATCGCCGCACTTATCGCATTTCCACTTCATGATAGTCTGCTTCTCGCTTATTTGATCTCGGCTTTTTCGAGAATAATGAGTAATTTATACGATAAAATAACTAAAAATGAAATTAATATTTATATATTACATAATCAAGGTTAAAGTAGAAAAAATAGATATTTTTTGTTTTGTTTTTTTTATTCTTGAGAAATTCCTGCGTTTTTAATAAGTTTTAACTCGTTCTCACTTAGGATTATTTCTGCTGCTTTCGCATTAGCTTCCACATGTTCGATTTTAGATGCCTTAGGTATCGAAATAACATTTTTATGATTTATCAGCCATGCTATAGCAATCTGTTGAATTGTTGCATTATGTGTTTTTGCTATACTGTTTAATTTATCCCTCAAATCTCCTTTTAAATTGGAATAACCTCTGTGACCGAGAGGGCTATAAGCTGTTAATGTTACTCCGTTTTCTTGATAGTATGGTAATGACTCAGATACATGTTTTTGCTTGCTGATGTTAGCGTGTAATTGATTCGTTACTAAATCGGTATTAAGAAGGCTTAAGCCTTCCTTGAACTGTTCCACTGAGAAATTACTTACTCCAACATACCTAGTTTTCCCCTCTTTTACTAAATGATCCAATATCTTCATTTGTTTTCCCCTAGAGGTGAAAGAGAAAGGCCAATGTATTAAGTACAAATCGAAGTTAGTAATGCCTAAGCGTTTTAAACTCTTACTTGCAGCTTTTTTCATCGTTCTAAAGCTCAAATGCATCGGAAATAACTTGCTTGTGATAAACAAATCATCTCTGTTATATTCCGATATTATATCACCGACGACTTTTTCGGAAGTGCCAAACCCATAAACTTCAGCAGTATCTATGTGTGTCAAACCTAATTCTATTCCCCGCCTTAATGAGTTTTTCCACGAATCATAATAATCTTTTCCCTTTCTACTCTTAATTCCCCACGTACCTTGACCAAGGATAGGAATTTTTTCCCCTGTTTTTCCTAATTCAACGTTCCTCATAATAAATAAAAGAGCTTCTTTGCATTTAATAGTCGTGATTTTTAGATATTATATCTTGAGAAATAAAACTGATAATTAAAACTAGATTTAGTATTATTTTTATAATTTATAAGAACTCAATATAATCAGAATTTTTAGATCAAAGATTACTTACTTAAACTGGTTTAGAAATCAGAAGGTAATCCAATCTCTGTTTGAAAACATATAAACCGATAAAGATCCTTGATTTTCCTTTTTTTCACGGGAGAAACGGGAGCAGAGACAGACGATAAATTATATATATTGTGTGAAACCTAAAATAATAATGCGTT
>JAEOTS010000151.1 GCA_016839745.1 Promethearchaeota archaeon | reverse complement strand
TTTATTATGCGATTTAGTTTTTCCATAAAGTTATAATGCGAGGTACTTACAAAAGCGAAGTTAATATAATAATTAGTATTTCTGGTTTCTGGAATGATATAAATCAAATAAGAAAGTTAATTGATAATTCTACTAAATGTAAGTACTGGTTGGTTGAAAATTATTTATTACATAAAGAGGAAAAGGAAAAATTTATCTTTCACTTTGAGAATTATAAACCGACATTAACTAGACACTCTACTCGTACAGGTCTTAATTCATTGAAAAAAGATGTAGATAATAGAAACAAGCAACACAAATCAACCCTATATCTCATGAGTAATGGAGGATCTATAGAAAATGCTAAAAAAATAATGTTAGCTGGTAATTGCATCCTTAATGTCGGTGGATATGTAATTGGGATCGTAACTGCTGGAATAACACATAGCAAAGAAACTTGGAAAAAATTTATAGAAAATGATAGATTAATGGATTATATCTTTGCTTTCGTAGTAACCATTCAAAAGGATAAAGAAAATTTTTATTTTACGTGTGGAATGCATAATTTGGGATATCCTGATGTTGTTGTTCCAGGCTACCTTGATTATGACCAAGCAAATTACTTAGCAAAAGCTTTCGCGTATTATTTAGTAAAATATAATCCTGTCCTCCTTTCCGGTGGTAAATTCCGAATCGACGAAAATTCACCTAATATATACAGATTAACTTATGAGAAATGCCACATCTACGATAATTACGATAAAGGTGTCTATTGGCTATTTCATAATCAATATGGGCTATGGAGATTAACAGAATCCAATTTGTAGGAATTTAAGTATAAAAAGCACTTTAATCATTTAGGACATTCTTTAAAAAACTTACAATTAGTTGATTTACCAGTTTAGGTTTCTCCATAAGAGCTAAATGTGTTCCACCTGGGATAAGTTCGAGTCGCGCATTAGGCATTGCATCAGTCATTTCTTTTATAGCTTTTAATGGGTAAAGTTGTTCTTTTTCTCCATCGATTATAAGTGAAGGGTTTTCAATGTTCTTCAATTGCTCTAACGTGAAGTTTGGTTCTCGCATTGCCATATCCATTCCTTTTTTGAGTAAATTTGGCCAATTATCTGGATTAGACGCTACTTTTTCATACGCTTTCTTTATAAATTTATAACCTTTAGGTAAATTATTAGGATCAACATTACCAAATTGTTCAAAGATCTCTGGAAAATAATTAGATATATTATATGGAGTACCAATTAGTACTAGCTTATTTACTAATTCGGGATACTTTAGACCAAGGACCAAGGAAGTGCAACCCCCATCACTCCAACCAACGAAGCTTGCTTTTTTTATTTCTAATTTTTCCATCAATTGAGAAATATCTAAAGCAAAGAGCTGATAACTTAAAGGTTTGTCTGAATCTGTTGTCCTTCCATGTGCTCGAGTATCTGGAGCGATTATCCGAAAATGCTTTGCTAATTCTTTGATTTGGAAAAACCAACTTGTGTAATCTACCATACCACCGTGTAATAAAAAAACGGGCTCTCCAGTGCCAAATGTAGCATAGTACATTTTGATATCTCCGATATCGACATAGTCTTCAACAATGTTTTTTTTTTCCCAAGTGTTAAATTTAGCCTTACCTATTAACATTTTGATTACAACCATCATTATTTAGCTCCTTTTTTCTAACTTATTGAGTAATATTACTATTTAAGTTTTCTTGAAATTAGGATTTTTAAATTATAAAACTTTTCTTTTAGTAAAAGTAATTGCTGCTTAGAAACTTTTTGAATTATTACACTAATTTTTTATTAAAAATCCAGGGTTAAAAACCCCTTAAAAGAAACTATTATTTCCGTGACCTTTATTTCCGTATTGCCACTTTCCTTCTTCAAATTGATTAATTAAATTCGTGATAAAATTCAACTCTTTAATGGGATCTTCTTCCAATTTATTTAGTTCGGAACTAATATCGTCAAAATTTTCTTTTTGATACATATTGAATTCATCCATTTCGAGAATTGAGGATAATACTTGTTTTATTTTGAATTTATTTCTGCTTATTTAATCGCGTCTTTCTAGAACAATGCCAAGGATTCCACCTAAAATGGCTAAGCCACAGTCAATGTAATAATAACTATAATTTAAATATATAAATTCCCAAGGGGCCCCATAGTACATGATTGGAATAAATGAGCCTATTAAAGCAACGACACCAAATACTAACATCAAAATGGTACCAACTTTGATTCCTCTTAGAGATAAAACACCTCCAATTGTTATAATTATTGCCCAAACCATAGTTAATGTATAAGGAACATTTAATTGCCAAACCGGAGGGGGTATCCCTCCACCTATCCCTGCAATTATTAGACTAATAGATGTTATTACTAAATAAAACACACCACCAATTAATCCAACAATCGCTCCTGCTTTTGAAGCCATATTTACCACTAGACTGTTTATTATTATTTTTTGGATTACAAAATTGTTAAACTAAATTGTGAAAGGATGATATTTAAACTTATTCTAATTCTTTATGTTTGAATTAGACTTATATCAATTGGTCACATCATTTATCTTAATGAGAATGAAAAGAATAAAGAAAAAGGCAATTTGAATAGATAATCTTATTTTTACTTTTTATTATAGTTTCAGGGGAGTTTTTTCTAGGCTTAATCATACTTCCCAAATCTAACGGGTTTTGCTGTATTATAATTGATTCTTTTAATATAAATACAGACTATTGTAAAAAAAAGTAATATGAAGGTCCCTCTAAAATATCTTTATTAAACATCATTTCCTTCATTTCCTTTATTAAATCTAATAGCTTGGTATATGCTTCTCTGATTTTTGAAAATTGTATATCACCCATTTCCTTAGATTTTAGCTCATTTATTTTTTTTCTACCTTTAAATAGTAAAAAGAATAATAATTTTATATCGATTAAAAATCGATTAAATGCAATGAAAAATATAATTAGTAGGTGAAACAGCCATTGGTCGGACCATTGAAAATATTATTAGTAGGTGAAGCAGCCGTTGGTAAGACAAGTTTGGTTCAGAAATTTGTCAAAAACAAATTTGCAGCTGATTATAAACTTACTGTAGGGGTAGATATTCTAACTAAAGATGTAGAATTCAGATCTGGAGAAATTGCTACTTTAAGTATTTGGGATATCGGTGCACAACAAAGATTTGATTTTATTCGAGAAACTTTTTATAAAGGCGCGACTGGGGCTCTAATAGTTTTTGATTTAACAAGAGAAGCGACATACACTGAAACAAAAAGATGGCTCTCTGATATTCGTCAAAGCGCAGGTAATATTCCATTCGCTTTAATCGGAAATAAAGAAGATTTACTTAAAGATGTTGGTGTAGTTATAGACCGAGATGAAGCTCGCTCTTTTGCAGAAAATGAGAGAAGTATTTATATAGAAACATCGGCGAAAACAGGTGTGAATGTTGAACATGCCTTTAGGGAATTAACTCGAAGAGGAGTCGAATTTCGTGAACACATTATTGGAGTTTCGGACTCCAATAATCATTATATTCAACCTGATCATAAATGGTCGGATCTACTAATAGAATATAAAGATCAAATCAATTCTCGAGTCAGAGAAATATTAAATTCCTCAAAAGAGGGAGATTTCCGATTTTTAATTCTAGGGAATGAAGAAGTACAAAAATTCTTAATATCGAAATTACTAAGCGTAGAGGGAGTGGTCTGGCCCCCAGAAGCTATCACTATTCTTTATAACACATCAAATTATAAAATGAATTTGTACTCTAAAGATTGGAAATTTCAAGTTTTTTTCTTAAGTAATGTGAAAAAAATAAATGAAAATAAAGAGATTTTTCTTAAAGCATGTGATAAATCTGATGGAGTTATCGTTTTTTATGACCCAAATAACCGAGAAGATTTTAATAATGCAGCTGATATGTGTATTAGCTTAAGAAATAATTTTCCAGATTTAGAAATAATTTTGACTACAGGTTCAGAAGAAATCACTGCTCCATCCAATCTAGAATTAGAGAGATATGTAGAATTAGAAAAACTAGAAGAAAAGTATCAAATCAATAATTACGATGATTATGAATCAATTCTTTCAGAGATTTTGATAAATGTCTTAAAACGAAAAAAGAAGATAAATAAAGAAATTAAACTTATGAAAAGTAAATTGAAAGAATTCCAAGACCAGCTTAGCAATCAAAAAGCCGAACCAGATAAAATTAGAATGGAATTGAAGGAATTTTTAACCTCTATGGAGAAAGCAGA
>JAEOTS010000150.1 GCA_016839745.1 Promethearchaeota archaeon | reverse complement strand
GGCAATTGAGATCTATTTAAATGAAAATAAATCTCCCTCCCGAAAAGTCAATGAAATGGACAATCGCGGCAGCCACTTCTATTTAACAATGTATTGGGCTCAAGCTCTCGCTACTCAAGATAAGGATGCCGATATGAAAGTTCGGTTTGCACCTCTTGCCCAAACATTAACAGAAAACGAAGCCAAAATTACCGAGAAAATGATGCGTCCGAGCGAGACTTTTAATGCTGCGCTTGAAGCATTATAATATCCTTTTTCTTTTTTCTAATCTATTTATCTATTTTTGAATGAGTAAGGATAAAGAATCCTTAAGAAAAACCTATAGAATTCTCATAACTTTCAAAATTAACTTGATTTGAAGCACCCCATTCCAATTATGCAAAATTTTTCCCTATTTTCCTAAGTGAAGATTTATATCTAATCAAGTTGAATATAAACTCATCCAAATAAATTTCACATAAATGAATAAAATGTCTCAATCTGAAACTAATGGAATCGAGAAGATTAGAAGAACTCCTCATAAAGGCATAAAATATTGGGCATGGGCAATGGGGGGTCCAGTTGGATTACTAATGGTAGGTATGTGGGGAAGGATTCAATACTATAGCGCTCGTATTTTATTAATCCCTCAGGCTACTATTTTCATTATATATCTTATTTATTCAATTGTTGACGCGTTTAACGATCCACTAATTGGCTATCTTGCAGATCGTTCAACTAGATTTACAGAGAAATATGGAAAAAGATTTCCTTGGATTATAACCGGTCATCTTGCACAACCCATATTTTTAATTCTATGTTTTATCCCCATCGCGTTTGTCGTAAACGATCCAAGCAACATACTGCTTTCGATAGTTTGGTTAATTATAATGATGAGTATTTACGAGACATTGGCAACAGTTTCCGAAGTCAATCGATCTGCGTTGTTTCCAGATTTATTCCGAAGTCAGATCGAGCGAACTAAGAGCATAAGGGCAGGTCAGATTATAATTATTATTTACCAAGTGTTTATCGTATCAATTTTGATACCTATAATTTTAGGTCGTTTGGGGGGTGCAGATGATCCAAATGCGTATTTAGGAACTGTAATAATAAGTGCAATCTTAGCTTACATCATGCTAGTTCCGTATGCCTACGGAGCATACGAGAATAGAGAGGTTAAATCATTCAGAGCTCAATTAGATCAAAAACATAAGAGTTCTTCTTCACCTAAGGAAACATTAATCCGAGTTTTTTCAGATAGGAATTGGATGGCTTATGTTATTATGTTTACTTTCTATTCTATTGGAGGAATTTGTTTTTTGAATGGCTTACCTTTTTTCTTCTTTGATGGCCTTGGTTATGCCGTTGATTCTTTTGAGGCAATCCTTCCAAGATTAATAGTGTTGATTATGTCATTTATCGGATCCTTGGTTTTCATCCCAATTATTAAAAAAATTGGAACAAAGAAAAGTGCAATTATTAGTTTATCTATTTTCGGACTGTTTTTTCTAACGATATTCTTATTACCAGTTTCGCTCTTAAATATCTTATGCGTTTTTGGAGGATTTGGCTATGGAGGTGCAATTGTAACTGGAATCTATATAGGTGCTGAAGCAATTGATAAAGCAGTTATTAAATCGGGTAAGCGCGAAGAAGGTTCATTTTCGGGTGTATTAAGAGTATTTACAGCTTTTTCTTACGCGATTCAAACCTTATTATTTGCGATTGTCTCCAGCTTTACAGGGTACGTTTCTGGTGATCCTAGTACGTATGCTGCGGGATATATAGGATTATTGATACAGATAAGTTTAATTCCATTCTTAATAGTGATCATAGGAACGATTGCATTTAGTCTGATGTACTCTATCACTAAAGAAGAGGCGCTACAAAATTCGGAAAAATTAAACCAATTAGGATTATAGCCTCTCTTTTTTTTGTTTAAAACAAAATTGATATAGATGTTCGATGAAAATTTCATATGTTTGTTCAAAAAAAGAATGATAATCAATAGAAATTAAAATATTTTAGAGTAATTGGAATGAAATTAACTGAAAAATATAGAAAGATGCTCTTTGGTTTATATCCTCCAAGATCTTTCGCAAATGGTAACTTTCACAAAATTAGTGCCTTTTCAAATGTGGGAGTTGTTGAGACGAACAATGGTTTGGTACTGTTCGACATCTCCTCAAGGATAAACGGTTCAAAAATATTTAATTCACTTAGGGAAATCACTAACAAACCTATTAAATACATCATATTTTCTCATGGACATTATGATCACTGTTTCGGATACGATCCCCTAATTGAGGAAATAAAAGAAAAGGGGTGGGAAATGCCTCAAGTAATTGCACATGAAAATACCGTAAGTCGATTTGAAAAATACAGAATGCTTGATAAATATAATAATTGGGTCCACGATCAACAATTCGGTTCTGTGTTGGGAAAAAATAAACAATACAATTCGGCTCGGGAGATTTTGAACCCAACAATAGTACTTCGTGGAAATGAAAGCTATAGTTTTAAACTAGGGGAATACTCATTTGAGTTATATCATGATAGGGGCGAAACAGACGATCACATATGGATGTTCGTGCCCGAAGAAAAGGTTCTTTTCACGGGGGATTTTATAATATCCTGCTTTCCTAATGTTGGAAACCCATATAAAGTACAGAGATATCCTAAAGATTGGGCTTACGCATTAGATAAAATGAGAGAAAAGGAACCTGAGTATCTAATTCCAGGTCAGGGACCTCTTATTGAAGGAAAGAAAAAAATTGAAGAAGTTCTTATAATAACGGCAGAAGTAATGCATTTCGTTCATGATGAAGTTGTGAAAAGATTGAACGAAGGAAAGTGGTTTGAACAAATATATCACGAAATGTTGGAAATATATCCTGAAAAATTTAATCACGAATACTTAGAACAAGTATATGGATGTTATAGGTTTGCGATACACGCGGTTTATAGATTATATCATGGATGGTACGACACTGGTAACCCCACAGACCTTTTTCCCGCGAGAAAAAATGAAATTGCAAACGAATTCTTAAAAATCAGTGATGAAAAAGAGTATTATATTAGAGCTAAAGACCTCTATGATGAAAATAAGCTACAACTTGCACTTCATGTTCTTGATGTTATTTTTAATGCATCTGATATGGTTAATACAGAAATTCTCCTAAGCGCTTATGAGCTAAAAATTAAAATTCTACAACAAAAAGAAGAGAAAGAATCATCTTTTATTGCTTCAAATATCTTTCTTAACGAAGTAAACAAGCTTAAATCGAAGATAGTAGAGCTTCAAAAAAGAACAAGTTCTGATTAGTGTACTAATTATCCTTCTTTTTTTTTTCTTATTTTTATTAGCTTTTACACTAATTCAAGATCCAAATCTTGAGCAAAAGTGGAAAGGGTATCAATAAATACCTCAGAAGTTTTAAAATTTTTTTTTAATTACATTTTTTTTCATTTATACACCTTGGTTAGATTAATATTTCATTATTTCCTTACTTTGTTATCATTCAAACTAAATTAGAAGATTAAAATTCAATGGAAAAAGTATGGTTTATTCATAATACGAAGTTTGGAAACTCTGAAAAGATAGCGAACGAACTAGCTGAAAAATTAAAATCGAATTTTGAGGTTGAAGTTGGAAGTGCAAAAGAAGTTGATCTAAAGGCAATTGGGAACGATAAACCTATCGCCTTAGTTCTTGCGGCTCGTCTTGTAGCATTTCAGATCGATGCTGGAATTCGAAAATTTCTTAAGAAATTGACTAATACCTTAGCGGAGCCAATTCCTAAAGTAGCAGTGTTTTATACTCACGCATCTCCATGGGCAGATAAAAAGAAAAAACAAATGGAAAAAGCATTAAAAAAGGCAACTTGCATCGGAGAAATTTGCCCAGAGTATTTAGAGGTTAGAATGCAAAAAATAGAAGGTCCAGCTGAAGAAGGTTACGAACCTAAAGTTGATGAATTTGCAATTAAATTAACTTCCTTTATCCAATCATAATTTTTTTTCTTTATTTTTTATTTTGAGCCACTAAAATATTTCCGCTTTTCTTGACCATATTATTCTCGATCCACCTTCTTTGCTGAATTAGTGGGGTCCTCAAATATATCCGTTTGCAATCATAAATATTACGTGTTGTTCGGGTAAGTATCAGAGTCAGGTTTCCTGTTTAGATAGGAAAGTCTCGACATCCTTGTTTATAGATGTTAGATAATTTAACTTTTAAAGTTTTATCAACTGGTTTTCGAACGTTTATAAAGTTTAGGAACTAGAGCTGGCGTCTTTTTTTTATATTCAATATAAATCTGCCCAAACCGTTTGATTAAATCCTTTTCCTCATAATGAATGGCTAAGGG
>JAEOTS010000149.1 GCA_016839745.1 Promethearchaeota archaeon | reverse complement strand
TCGGTAGTAAGGAGATAATTTCTTGCCTTGACAAGATCGTAGGTAGGACAATCATAGCTGTAATTTGAATGCACTAGACCTTGTGGAATAGGAGATAACATCCTGATTGATTGACGTTCGTAAATTACATCAATCACCCAAGAGTAGTTATAGCACCACGAGATCGCTTGTCTCACGACTTTTGGAATCGTATAATTGAATGTTATCCATAGGGTACTTAATGTACCGCCACCGTTGATGAGGTCAATATTAGGATCAGCCTCGAATTGATCCAAAAATGCGGGAAGGATACCAGCATCCAACACATCAATATCACCAGATAATAATGCTTGGTTTCGTGTAGTATCATCTTCAATTTGGACAAAGGTTAAACTCGTGAGCTTAGGAGCGCCCTGCCAGTAATTTGGGTTAGGTTCGAAGCCTACTTCGACATCAGCTACAAATGTATCAAAAATAAATGGTCCAGTTCCTATTATACTTGCTCCGAAAATTTCGTCGAGATATATGTCTATAGCCTCATTGACTGTATCTGTATCTGGATCATCAAGACCTTGAAGATAAGTAGGGGACATAATGCTTGATCCCGCAAAACAAAGTATCGGAAGGAAGGATGCTTTTGGTTCTCTTAAACCAATTTTTATTGTGTATTCATCAATAACAGTAATATTATTAATGATAGGTTCTCCTGTGGATGCTTGATATAAAACGCGTATTTGACTTCTTGCGGTCGTTGCGGCTAATGGTCGGTTAAATCCTAAATCTTGTTGCCACATTGAAGTGTTTTGTGGTAACCAAGAATTTCCAGAATAATTTACAAAATGCATTAATCTATAGAAGTTATACTCTACGGAGGATGCGTTAAACTTTGTACCATCTGTAAAGTTTATCCCCTGTTTGAGAGCTATTGTATATTCTAATGAATTACTAGAAACTACAGGCATTGCTGATGCTAAATTTGGTACTGGAGGATAACCGTGTGCCTCATCTGATAAATTAAATGTATATAGAGGTTCGCAAACTTGTTCAATTACATCAATTGAAGCGCTATCATAAGCATAATGAGGATCGAGATCTGGAATACCTCCTGCTTCACCAAAGACCATATCTTGTCCCCGCGTAGGCGGAAGAACTTCAATAAGTCCGAGTTGTGCAGCAAAAATAATATTTCCAACACCAGAACCAATTAATGCTATGGCTAGAATAATTATTGCTACGTTTTTTCTTTCCATTTCCATATTTTATCACTTAATTTTAAATTTTAGATTTTTTATAGATTATTTGTTATACGTTGTATTACTTCGTAAACTTATAAGGTTTGTCTTTATTTTTACGATAATTTACAATAAAGCTAGATTTATTACTATCATTTAGAATAAAGCTAGATTTATTTCTATAAATTTTAAAAGTTGATTCATTATTTTGAAAATTAAAATATTCGAAAATAGAAATTTAAATTAAAAAGTATACTTTCTTGTATGAATGAAACAAAAACATTATATTTTTACATAAGTTCTTAATTAATAATAATTTATATCATTCTAATTTTAAATAATTAAAAGGTAATTTGGACCCGATCTTGAATCAAGACTTATCTGATAAATTGGATATAATTAATCACGTTAATCTTTTAGCTTTTGATCGTTCCACCGGTAGTGTGGAAGAATTGAGGGCAATTTCTTATATCCAAGAAGAATTAGAAAAAGGGAATATCACATCTCAACGAGAATATTTTTCATATGTTGGCCCTAAAAGGGTTTTCATGAGGCTTGCGTACCTGATTTTACTAACATATTTTATAGTTTATCGTTTGTGGTTAGTTATTGCTGTCTTCTTTGCATTTAAATACATGTCGAAAAAGTTACGCGATTTTTCCCTAATAGAAAAAGAAGGTTCAAAAAATCTTGTTGTTAACATTCCTGCAAGAAGAACTGAAAATAAGCAACCTGTTTTAATCCTTAGTGCTCATTATGATTCTTTTTCTTCAAGTTTACCTTATAGATTGCAGAATGTGCTTTTTTTTCTCTTTAAAATTATCATTTTACCTTACTTTTTCCTTACTGCAGGTTTCTTATTTTATTTTATTCTCGATTATTTCAACCCCCTAACAAATAAAGTATTTGTCATAAATTTTGCAATTTTTACAACTTTAATAGAATTTGTGATAATTACTATAATCTTTTTACTAATATATGACAATCAAAAATCTAAGGGATCAATTGATAATGCAAGTGGAGTCTCAATTTTAATTGAATTAGCAAAAGCATTAAAAAGATCTCCTCTCAATAATTTAAATGTTATAATTTTATTTTGTGGAGCTGAAGAATGGGGATTGAAAGGTTCTCAAGCTTTTTGGAAAACCCATTTAAAGGAGTTATATGAAAAATATGATTTAAATAAATCTTATAATTTAAATATTGATATGGTTGGCAGTTATATTGGTCTTTTAGATAAAACTGGATTGAATAAGAAGAAAAGATTGAATACTAATTTAAATGATTTATTAGAACAATCAGCAAAAGAATTAAATATACCTATAGTTAAGTTTAATAAAATTAGAGGTCCTAAAAGTGATTATAAATCTTTTCTTTCTTTAGCTAAACGTACCAGGACATCGTTTCAAGTTGCTTGCATTCATTCGGAAAAAGATTCAAAATATATTCATTCTTCAAAAGATACTCCAGATAAATGTTCTAACAAGATTTTAAATGGATGTTTTGATATTTGTTATAAAACAATATCATATTTGGACTCTTAAAAAGAGTAATTCCTTGATAGTAAATATCTAAAAAATACGATAAAAATGTTTAATACATATTTATTGCTTATGATTTAGAGAGAAAAGATTTCAATCAATGTATCGAAATAAAAAGCAAACAATAAAATCAGAAATAGAATAAAACCAGCAATAATTATTCCTTTATCGAAGAAGGCTTTCTCGGTTCTCCTTGCTATTTCTGGCTTTGATGATGTTAAATACATAAACCGCATAATAATATATAGAGAAATAGGAATCGTAAAAATCACTAAATATTCTGGTAGATTTATTGTAGCTCCGAAAAGGTTAAATTTAAATATAAGATAAAGAGAGTAAGTCATAAATAGCGAGCCCGCAATTAGAACGTGAAATTGATCCAGCAGTTTTAGAGAATATTGGTCGTAAACCTTTTTATGTTCAACTGCTTTATCTTTTCCGAGATATAATAAATCACCCTTCCTTTTAGCTATGCTTAAAAACATTGCGATTTCGAAAATTGCTAAAAATAGCCAAGCAGAGATATCTAAGTTGATTATAACAACTCCGGATAATGCTCTCCATAGATACCCAGTGGATAAGACCAATATATCGATAAATGCATAATTTTTAAAGAAATGGTTATAAACTTGTCCCGTTAAGATGACAAGAATTAACATAAATATAAAACTAATATTTGGAATTAAAAATATAACAGAGAAAACCATAACTCCGACGATTATGATGAGCAATAATACTGCGAAATACATAGGTAATTCTCCAGACGCCAAAGGTTTTTTTTTCATTTTTTCTTGATGTTTTTTATCGTGTTCTACATCTATGATGTCGTTGATAATATAGTTGAAAGAAGAAGCGCAGCATAGTAAAATAAATCCTAAAATTAGTGGAAAATAAAACCTAGAATCAAAAACGTTCCTACTAAAAAACACACCAACGAAGATTAAAACATTTTTATAATATTGTCTTACTCGTAGAAGGTGGGAAATACTTCTGATTTTGCTGGGCATTATAAGTTTTTAAACAGAAGCATGACAATTAAACTTTGTTGAGATAAAAAATCTTTTCAGGTTTGAATTTTTTCAATAGAATATATCCTAATTTGCTAAAAATACTCGTTTCTGACTTCTTTTGAATGGTACCTGTAATGTATTCGAAGGATAAGGCTTCTAATGATTTATATGGTATCTCTTGATGTTTACCGAATATATTTTTAATGGTTACATAGTTAGATACCTCATTTTTTCCTTGCTCTGGGTTTTTTTTTAAATTTTCAATATCAATTTTTATATTTTGAATATAACCAATTTCTAAGTTATTGACTGGTTTTTTCAGATAAATATAAGTCCTTAGTTGTTTTTCTATTAGCCATTCAAAGATTTTTGATTCTGTATTTCGACCTGTTTCATTTCTGTTTATCGCTATATAGATATTCCTTGGTTTAATTATCAAATCCTTAAGTTTGAATGGAAACTTTTTACCTCCATTATTTTGAGAGAGCGTTTCAAAATATAATTCGGAGTCTTTAAAATTCCTTGAAAGTTCTACTTTAAAACATTTAAGTACTAGTGTTTCCCCTTTTGTATTGAAAAAAACATCCTTACCACTAAACATTTTTATTGTTGATATTGAATTAGGTAATTTTGTTTTTTTTAAACGTTTAAAAACCTTATGACCATCTTTATCTAAAAAGATATATTTAGATTTTTTTTGATCTGAGCTCAGAGCTATATCTATAAGATTTACTATTCCCTCCTTTTCCAAAAAGTAATCATCTTTTAGTGAAATATGAGATTTTGAATATTCTGAAGAATTTAGATGGATTTTATTACTAGTTTTGAATTCTCTCACGATGTATTCGTCGATTTCGCAAACATCATCGTTAAATCTTACACTTTCTAATTTACCTATAATAAGTTCGTCTGTAATCTTATGCTTAAATATAAAATCCTTTTCGAGTTCCAGTTTATAGAGTTCGATTCTGTTAATATTTTGCACATAAGCAGAAATATCCCTGATATTGAAATGTTCTCTAAACTTTTCGCTAGCAATATCTTTAAATTTAACGCGTGCGTTTTCAAATAGTTTAGCATAATGTTTTTGATTTGATTTTTTTAAGCACAAGAAGGGGAGAAGCATTTCTTTTGTTGGTTTTAATGTATCATCGAGGATAGCAGCAATTCTATGATATGTGAGTGGATGAGAGTTTATAATATTGCTAATCAGAGAGCTCCTTTTTGGTTTAATTATTGATTTATTAATGTAATCTGCTGTATCTAAGTAATTTAAAATTTCATTATTTTGTGAAATTTTTTCCTCGCATAGAAGCATAGTGTTCAATCCAAATTCACGTCCAGTAGCATAGAAGCTTTCTAAATTATAAAGAGCTTTCACAAGCTCTCTAGCGTATCCAATTTTCTTTGTTTTTTGGTCGGCTTTCCCTTCTAATATTCTAACAAACATAAACAAGATTACATATATTAGTAAGTTTAACAGAATAAAAAATATAAAGGGAAGCTGAGGATTACCAAATGTATAATCGTAATATGTAGCAGGAATACCAAACAGCATTCTAAAGAGCAGGTCACCAGTGGTTATAAAAGTCAAGATTAAAGTGTGCTTTCCCTTCGTATGTGCTAATTCATGAGCAACAATACCTTTGATTTCATCTTCGGGCACTAATTTATAATTTTCTGCGATAAGGGCGATTCTTTTATCAAAAAACGAACCATATGCCATAGCATTTATTATTGGATAGTTACCTATCCCAACTTTTACTTTTCCTTTTATTCCAAGGTCTGATTTTACTTTCTCAATTATATCTAATAGTCTTTTATCCTTAAGTGGTTTAATTCCAAGCATAAAATCTAAAATTGGCCCAGAAATAAAATAAATAATCAAATTTATTGCTATTAAAATAGTATAAACATTCATGAAAAGTTCCCATATTGAGAAAGAATTAAAAAGCAGCGCCTTTTGTGAGATAAAATTAAGAGGGGTGTATTCGTTGATAAAAACAATACCTAGCCAAGCTATTATGTACAAAAATAATGTCAAATATTCAGGAGACATGAACCTCCATATAACAATATACTTACGACCGAATAAAATAAATCCCAATCCAAGAATAATCCAAAAAGAAAACGAAAAAGCGGTGTTTATGACAATAGGATCACCTAAAACATTTGAAATTATTCCTGATACGAAAATTATATTGTAAGTTGCTAATGAAATTATTAAAATTTTATTTAAAACGGGATAATCTTTTAGTTCATATATTCCGAACCACAAATAAATTGAAAAAGCGCCCATAATCGAAGTTAGTATATCTTTTGAGAAAAAGAATATCAGAAAAAAAAAGAATAAAATCGCAACAAAGTCGCTCATTTCGCTTCTTTTACCAAACTTACAGAATCTATAAAATTCTTCAATAGAAAATATATAAAAAATGATAGCTACCCAAAAAGTCCAATCTATGATGCTTTGCATTGATATTGGAAGGAAAATAAGAAACAAAGATAAAATTATGCTAAAGGAGATTAAAACATAAACGTAAAATAAAATAAACCTCAGTGTTTTTTTCATATGAACTCATAATTCTTTTAATTTGTGAATATTTTTTAAAATGTGAATCCCTTAAAATTATTTACTCTAATCTTTTTGGAAGAAATTTAGGTTACAGGTTTTTAACCCTATTTTTTAAATCTATTTTGTATCTAACAGCTCTTTTTTCTTTAAAAATAACTAAAATATTTTGGTATGTCAAAAGTATTACTCACAACAGAATAGCCCCTGGCACTCCCTACCCCTCGTATGTTGTTATTTGTATTTTGTTATTAGTTCAATCATTCTATTCATTAATTAGATATTAGTTATTAGTATCATTATAACCATATATGAGACAATTTAGCTTAAGCTTATCGAATGAGATTATTTTACCAATTTGCTGAATTGGAAGAGCTGGAACACCCAATAGAAGACTATATATATATTAAAATATAAAATAGCCCGGCACGGAATATCGATTATCGAATTTTCTCGATAATTTTCGAACCGTGGTCACGGGGTTCAAGGCCCCAGATGCTTGGCCACTACACCACCGGGCTTTATTTAGGAATACAAATTTTAAATATTCAAATATTAAATGGTTTTAAATCTTGTTTAAAAAATTGTTTATCTAATAAATTTTTATTGATTTTTAAAAATTGAATTTCCTTTTCCTCATTTCGATACTCATCAGGAAGCATTTGGGGTATGGTTTCTATTATAGGAAACCATCGACCACATTTTTTACAGAAGAGAATTCCAGATTCTATCTCTGTCTCTATCTTAATTTTATTGATAAATAATAATTCTGGCAGGATATTTTCAAAATTCTGTGGATTTAAAGATATAAGGAAGGTTTTAATATTATATCTAATAGATGTTTTGATTTTTTCGAAACAAATTTTGCTGATTTCGTCTAACGAAATATCATGTATATGCTCTAATTCATCGATTCTTGAAAGAATTAGATTAAAATATTCTTTAAACGGAGTTTTTTCTATTATAATATCGTCTTTTATAAAGAAATTCTCACCCTCCTTGATAAATTTAACAACATTCTCCCTCTTAATGAGATCGATGTCCTTAATTTCATATGAATTTAAAAATTTTTGGAATTCATCTGGTTTAGTTTCAAAAGAAAATATGTATAATTCTAAGGGATAATACTTATCTAATGGACAAGCCAAAATATCGAATAACCAAGGTTTCATAGAATCTCCAAAAAATAAATGTTATAATATATAGCTTCTTAATTGTTGAATAAATTTATCAATTGTTCTATCTATTTTTTTTCTACGGTTCATAAAGTCATTTGAAAGTTTTTGATATGCTGCTTTAGAAGGTAATTTTCCTCTTTTGTACCGGCTTTCTAAAAGGTTTAAGCTATCATTGACGCTAACTCGTTCTGCGTCCAAAACATCTAATTTTTTTACAATATTTTCAAATGTTTCATTCGTTTTTATTAAGGTTTGTTTAAAAGGGATTATCTCTTGCTTTATTTGTTCAATTTTCGAAGTATTTTTACTTTTAATATTTTTATATTGCTTTTTTACAACTTTTTTATGTTTAGCATCATCTTCTGTTTTTCTTATTTCCAAAATCAATGCATTCATTTCTTCATATAAAGAGCAAAATTCCCGAACTTCATTAACAGGGATGAATTCTTTTTTAAAGAGAGTTAATTCGTCTTCATCTCCTTTGATTTTAATAAATAGAACATAGATTGATGATATACTAGCTATAATCAACATTATAATAAAAGGTCTTAAAAGCAGATCAAATAAGTCAATCGTATATACAAATTGTATAATTTTTCTTTCTGACGGACTTATATTAGTAAATTTATATAAAAGTACTTTAGCACCCTTGGATTCTTCAATAGCATAGGGGGGGTTAGTTATATGTTCAATATTATTACATCCTTCAATAATAATTTTTATTATTTGGTTTTTTCCCAAGTAATCATTGATTGAAGTAAAAATATCAATTTGAATGGATTCTTGCAACCAATTAAATGAAGAATATTTCTCGAAGGGTAAATTGTACTCAAATATGAACCTGAATTTTGAATTAGGGGCTAAAACTGCACGATTTCTAGCTAAATCGATAGTTAATTTGTTATAGTTCTCCACATCACTCACAGTATCGATTGTTGTACCTACTAATTCACCGAGTGCATCAGACACATATAGATTTTTCGCAACCTCAGGATATTTTAACGAGAATCTAGCAATAGCAAGAACCCCCTTATTTTGAATTGAATATTCTTCCTTAACTTTAATAATTCCCCAAGGTGAAATAACTATCTCTCTATATATTTCCTCCATTTCCAATTTAGTAAATTGATTCGCAATTCCAACATCTTTTGAATTTATATTTATTTCTTTTTCATCCTCATTTAAATTACCTAAAAACGGATCTATGTAACTAATCGCAGGATCATCAGAAATGTCATATATAACGCCAAGACCCCCTAAAAATCCCATTTCTCCAATATTATCAAAAATTATTTCCATTTCTATCTTTGGGGGGATGAATGTAGCTTTAACACTCCCTTCGGCTTTATATGGAAAAATTGGAAAAATTGGTCCAGAGAAATTAATATATTGATCAGAGCCAATTATATTGTATGTTAATAGGTTTTGATATGAATGTATAACTTCTATAGTTCTCTCTTGCTGAGGTAATACTGGTGAATTAAAATATATAGTTATCATCTCATAATTATTCAAAATCATAGAGGATCGATCGACTAGTAATGCATTGCTGTTAATTCCTATTGCTTCAAAAAAGACTAAATTATCTGAATTTTTTATTTGAATACCTATGAAAATTGAATTAATTGGATTATTGTTTTGATTTAATACAGTAAATGTGTCCTCAAAAGTAACTAATCCATAAGCATTAAGATTCGCAGTACGTTCAGTGTCATGTATTAAAATATTTTCTATTCCTTCTAAATTAGTAGAAGCAATTGGATAGTTATTATTATGGTTATTAAACTCATTAATATTTATCGGTGAAAAAAAGAAGGGAGTTAAAATTGCAATCAATAATACTCCGATTACGGGTAAAAAAATTAATTTCTTTTTCAACATACTTATTTTGATCACTTTCTTAAATTAACTAAGAATAATTAAAACAATAAATAAAAATTTTTCAAATTTATTTCTATCATTCGGGATAAACCTTAATATTTTTGATAATTTTATATCATATAATTATTTATTCAAAAATAATTAGTTAATATCATGTCTTCTAGACAAACTCAATCTAGACGGAAGAAGAGAAGAAGTGGAACCGCTCCAATGCCTTTAGGAGGAGCTGGTTTAATGAGATTCTTTGAGGATAGTTCGATTGGAATAAAAATAGGGCCAATAACTGCTGTAATAATCTCCATAGCACTTATTTTAGTTGTCATTTTTGCTCATTTAGGTATTTTCAATTGGATTTTCACTCCTGGAGCAGTATAATTTTTTATTATTTTTTCTTTATAATTTCTAAATACGCTATAGAAAATGAAGATCTCAGAGCTTCAATAATTGATAAAAGATAACTACTTCCATTAAGATAAGGAGAGAGGCATTAAGCTTACTTTTATTTGGTTGAAAGAAGATGGAGAACAAGCAAGAATTTTAAAGAACCAAGAAATTCATAAGAACAAAGTATATGAAGAAATTGTGGATATTAGTACTAGGATCAACTCAAATGCTAATCTATTAGAGATCGATAGGGAGTCAATATTATTTAATAAATATCCTGACAAATGTGTTCGCTGTAATTCTAAACCTTGTCAAAGTAATACATCAAGAGAGAAAATAGTATTTTAGAATAAAAAAGTTTAGAGAAATTAATCAATTTAGGTCTTCTTCTTTAATCAATTGTTCAGAACAATCTATATGTCGTATCCAGTAAAGATTTTTTGGTAATATATTATACTTTGGACCATCTGGAACTTTTTCACTAAAAGCAAGCTTAATTAATATGTATGGCATATTAGCTAAAGGTATATTAAATTTTTGTGCTGCAAAAGAGAAAAAATAGCTTGTTGTAAAGAACCTTCCAGCATTTATTTCAGTTGGACAGATCATTCCCGATTTATCTCCTTTCATATCAACACAAAATACGCCCGTCGCGTTTGTATCAATGGCTAAAACAGCTTGAGTAGCTAATTCATTAACTTTATCATTATGAATTGTTTTTGCAACAATCGGAGTCCCAGTAACACCAGATGGAGCTAAATAAGGATATATATATTCAATTCTTTCCCTTGCTTGAGAAGTTATTAATTCTCCTTCTTTAAAAATACTTTGAAATGCAATATTTCTACCAGGTAGAAATTCTTGAGCAATAAAATCCCATTTTTTGCCTCTAGAAAGCCAATATTTTATCCAATTTACACCTGTCTCAATATTTTCAATAAGTGTACTTCCTGTACCTCCAGCACCTTTTTTAGCGCGAATCCAGATTTTCTCTCCAAGTAGATCAAAAGCCTTCTGAATATCATTCTGTAAATATGCATTTCGAATTTCGATCGCTTTTACGGATGGAAACATTTTATCTTTCCAAATGTTAGCGCTTAGAAATTTGTCTTGACAAATTTTAATTGTTTCTTTTTTTGGTAAATAAGTAAGGGCATTGAGTTGTTCTCGATTTTCAGAAATAACTGATACTTCAATGTCAGGTTGTGGATGTACCAAATCAATTTGATATTTATTTATTATTTCATTTAGTGTGAGAATATATTGATCCGAAGTTGCTTTTGGAACAATAAACATCTTCTTTGTCCATGGTTTAGCAAATTCTATATGGTATGCATTAATGTCTGTTCCATATAGTTCCATATCACCATTAACAGAATCCAACGACCTTAAATAATTTACTCCAGCTGGACCTCCTGCTCCTGTAACTAGTATTTTTTTCATATAAACCAGTATCGATAGCTAATGAAATTATAATAATAAAAAGTGTAAGAAACATTTTAATTTTGGGTAATGAATGTTAATTTATGACAATATTTGACTTATAGGTCAATAATAATGAGTTAAATTCCATCTGAATTTTTCATAGTATTAATTTGAATCCAGAAGTATTTGATTGTTATATAGTACCAAACCGCTAGGCTTGGGATAATCAAAATAAATGAAAATATAATATTATAAGGAATCTCTATTTGAAATATTATAAATGATCCTGGAAAAAATTGTATTACAATTAAATCAATAAAGATTAAAATGAGACTGATAACTATTAAGAGAAGAATCATTAACATTACTATACCTCTTACTCTGGGAAACTTGTAGAGTAAAAATATGACGGGAATTGAAAAAATAACGATCAGAAGGATAATGTATATAATACTCAAATTTCCCAAAGTCCAATCTATAAATGTAATAGCAATAATAGAAAAGAATCCACATATAATTGATATGACATAAAATTGTTTTACTAATTCCGGTTCTGTTAAGGATCCTTTTGCTAAAATTAGTCTTGGTAAACTTAACGCTGAATCTTTCTTATTGGACGCTTTTATTCTATCATTCTCTAACAATATGATATCATTTTGGTTTTGTTGAATTTCACTACTTTCTATAAAACCTTTTACTGAACGTAGAACATAGAAACTATTTATGATGTGGGTTAAAAGTACGCAAAAGACTGCAACTTCTAATGAGCCTAGTAAAGCAATACAAGCAAAAACAGCTCCTAAACTCAATGTACCTATATCACCAGGGAAAACCTTTGAAGGATATTTATTGTATAAAAAGAAAGGAATTAATACTGCCATTGCAGTTGTGCTAATTAGCAGTGCTTCTGCTGAATTCCCTATTAATGCACATATTAAAAGAAAGCCTAGGGCGATCAGTGAAGTTCCTGAGCCCTCTCCATTATACCCCTCCAGCATATTGGAGGCGTTTGCAAAAACGGCAACGATTAAAGGAATTACAAGCGGATAAATCATCGTTAGTCTAGTGACTCCTAAAAAAGGAATTGTAGGGGAAAGAATAGTTATAAAACCAAAATAATTTGCTAAAAAGAGGGCACTTCCTGTAAAAATGGTCAGGATTATTTTATATAAAGATCTTAGTTTTACACGATCATCAATAAATCCAATTGACCCAGATATTACTACTGTTAAAAAATAGACAAAAATTTCTTTCAATAGTACTGGAAAAAATACCATCAGTAAAATTGAAGTTATTGTTATTCCGATTACAATACTTAATCCTCCAGATTCTGCAACTTCAGGTCTAGCATTTTTGTGAATATCATATCCAATATATCCTTTCTTTTTCATTAATCTAATAATATAAGGAATGATGAGAAGCGTTATAACAAATCCTACGACACAAATTATAGTTAGATATATGACTTCGGTAATTCCCCAAATCAATCCAGTTATAGATATCATAATAGAAATGTTTTTTTTACTATAAGTTAAAATAACTTCAGTTGAAAACTACTTATGAAATTTTAACATTATTTGAAAAGGTAAATGGAAGAATTTAAAGGTTTTTATTTACAAGTTAAAAGTATAATCTTAATCTAATTAATGATGTTAAAATTATAATGGAAATAGAAGGTAATATAATACTTATAACTGGTGGAGCAGGTTTTATAGGATCACATATCGTAGATCGGCTTATAGAAGAAAATGCTAAAAAAGTTATTGTATATGATAATTTTTCAACAGGTAAAAAGGAATATGTTGCGAAAGACGGAGTGGATATTATCGAAGGGGACATTCTAGATTATAAAAAACTAGAAAAAACGATGAAGAATGTGGATATTGTATCTCATCACGCTGCGGAGTTAGAAGTTTTTACTGGAATTGATAATTCCATTCATGATTTAAGAACTAATATTGAGGGCACTTTAAATGTATTAAATGCCGCTATTAAAAATAAGGTAAAAAAATTAATATATGCCTCATCAGGGGGGGTATATGGGCAGGCAAATTATCTCCCCGAAGATGAAAATCATCCTCTCATGCCTCATTGGCCTTATGGGGTAAGTAAATTATCGGGAGAAAAATATTGTTTACAATATTATTTATTACATGGTCTTCCAACGGTATCTCTACGATATGGTATCGTTTATGGCCCACGAGAGTGGTACGGAAGAGTATTAACCTTATTTATAAAAAGAGTTTTAGAGGGAAATGCTCCAATTATCTTTGGAGATGGAAATCAAAGAAGAGATTATGTATATATAGACGATGTTGTTGAAGGGAATATATTATCTATAAAGAATGAAAAAGCAGAAGGGAAAGTGTTTAATTTAGGAGGAAACAATTCATATTCTGTAAAACAAGTAGCAGATATCGTTATTGAGCTTATAAATCCAGATATTAAACCAATTTACGACGATCCAATACCAGGAGAATCAAGTAAGTTTCAACCAAACAGAAAAAGATTACCGGGGGAACTAAAAGATTTTATTTTAGACAGTTCATTTATGAGAAATCTTTTAAATTACATTCCAAAAACCGATTTTAAATTTGGTGTAGGGAAAGAAATTGAGTGGGTAAAGAGAAATCTTGACATTTGGAATACTTTACCCCGAGTATAACTATTTAAAGGAGATGAGTGAAAATAAAAATATGGTTAGACTTTTGTGAGCCAAAAAGTGTCACTATGTTAAGACCACTCTATGAAAAACTCTTAGTTAATCATGAAGTTTTCATTACTGCCAGAAATTTTGACTCCACTTTTTATCTACTTGATCAATGGGGGATAGATTACATACCTGTTGGGAAATATGGTGGAGCATCTTTTATTGGAAAACTTAAAGCTTATTCAGATCGCCTTTCTGAATTAATTGATATTATTAATGAAAAAAAACCCGGTTTTTTGTTTTGCATAACTTCTCCTGAAGCTTTAAGAATTTCATTTGGATTGCAAATTCCAAATATTATGTTTAATGATGAGCCAAGATCTTATGGACCATGCAAAACAACTTTTCCTTTTGTTGATCAATTAATTGTTCCTAAATGTATTCCTATTGAATGGTACTTAGAATATGGTCTTAAGAAAGAAAAAATTATAAGATTTAATGGAATTGACGAAGTTGGATGGCTATCTAATTTTAAACCTAATATCGATGTAATCAGTACACTAAATTTAGAAGCTAATCACTATGTGGTGTGTAGAACTGAACCAACTAAAGCAGGGTATCTTTTAGATAAGATGAAACCTTATGAAACACAACTATCAAACATCATTCCAAAATTAATTAAATCGAATCCAAATCTTAAATATCTAATAATAACTAGAAATGAAGAGCAGTATAGTTATTTAAATAAAATCTTTTTATCGCAAATAAAAGAGGATACTATTAGAATTTATAGGGGATTAGATCAGTTAGCTCATATTATGTACTTTTCGAAATTAGTAATAACTGGTGGCGGAACAATGGTAAGAGAATCAGCGTTATTAGGTGTTCCCTCTATTGAATTTTTCCCCCTTGAAACATATCCCCAAGAACAATTCCTTATTGATAATGGATTCCCACTCTACCATTTTCATAATGCTAAAGATTGCATTCACCAAGCAGTTGAGTATATAGGAGGAAATTTTAAAATTGATACAAGTGAAACGATTAAAAAATTGGAAAATCCGATTGAGCTAGGATATAACGAATTTATAAAAAACAGTAAAAATTAAATAGCGTTTTTTTTAAGAAATTTTTGATAAATAATTTCTAATTTCTCACCTACTGCCTCATAAGTATATCGCTTTATTAATGTTTGAGCTTGTTGAACTAATTTTAATCTTAAATTATAATCTTCAAGTAATCTAAGAATTTCTTTAGCTAAGAGTTTTGGTCTTTCTGGGGGAACGAAAATAGCATTATCTTTTAACACTTCCTTATAAGCCAACATAGATGAACAAATTACTGGTGTTCCACACGCTAATGATTCAATAGGAGTTAAACCGAAACCTTCAGAAGCATAAGAATATGTAATAAAAAGATCTCCCATTGAATAATAATAGGGTATATCCTTTTCAGAAATAAAGCCTACAAAATGTATATCACTATATTTCTCTTTCCATTCAAAATAAGTTTTTTCCATACTAAAATCAGGTTTTCCCCCTATTACCAAATTTACATCAGGTATCCTGCTTTTAACGATTTTATAGGCTTCGATGATATGATCTAAACCCTTATAATGAGCAATCCTTCCAATATATAACAGGATAGGGCCTTTAATATTAAGTTTTTGTTTTAATTCTTGAGCTTTAGAAGGATACGGTTTAAATTTCTCTTCTATAGCATTATAATGATTAATTATTTTAGTAGGATTACTTTTCGGGATAAAATATCCAATTTCTTTTTTAATAAAGTTGGTAACAGTCGTTATTATAGTAGCCTTTTTTATAACATATTTAATTAATAGTTTTTCAAATGGTATTTTGGTAAATCTTGTTTCGAAGGGACCTAAATCGTGAATCGTGGTTATAAATCTTTTTTTATTGGATAAAATTATAGGTAGAGCCCCTTTGGGTCCATTTCCATGAATTATATCAAATTGATGAGTTCTTAAATATTTAATAATGCCGATAACGAATTGAGGATACCAAAAAAACCGTTTTCTAATAAAATTAAGCTGAATGATATCTGGATCATTTAGGTTATTAGTCCATTTTCCAGTAAGTAATGTAACATTATAACCTCGCTTTTTTAAATAATCATATATACCTTTTATTGTCTTAGAAGCACCATCTTGAAAGTCTGGTGGAACTGCTATAGATATTAGACAAATTTTTAATTTTTTCATTTCTATTGTTTAAAAACTTAATTTAGATTTAAAAATTTTTATACATAATAGAAAATTAAAATCTATATAAAAATAGGTTTTAAGGAATAAGTATAATGTTGGAAGAATTTTTGAATAATCTAATGATTGATAAGATTCAGGAATATGGAAAAAAAAAGAAATTTCAAAAAGTTATCGATATTGGAGGAAAAGATGGAAAATATACTTCAAGAATTTCTGAAAAACTTACTATCGTAGATTTAAATCCAGTTATTATAAGCCCTACAATAAATTATGTGAAGACGGACATAATGGAGTTTGAATCAAAAGAAAAGTTTGACTTAGTCGTAAGCTCTGCTTTTATAGAACATTTTTCTAGGGTAGAGGTTGTAAATGTTTTAAAAAAAGTTAATTATCTTTTGAAAGATGACGGATTTGCATTTTTAACTTGTCCAAATGCATGGAGTATAAATCGATTGCTAGGAGAAATCATGGGAATTTGTAAATCATTAGAATTATCAGAAGGAGATAAAATGGTGGGTCATAAATTTATGTATAATCTTCCTAGATTAGAAGAAATTGTTAAAGAGAATTTAATTTTTGTTGAATCGGGTTCTTATTTTCTCAAACCTCTTCCTGCTTCTGATATGAATAAAATATTTGATATAAATGCATTTAGAAGCTTTGCCTCTATAAATTCTAACTCGTATCCACAAATAAAAGATTATCTAGCTGAGATTTATATTATTGGGAAAAAGAGGGTAGAATAAACCGTTGGAGTTAACTTTATTACCTCTTGTAAAGATTTTAAACAAAATTGTATGAAATTATTGTTAAGTTAATTGTTTATATCCATCCTCGATAACTAATATAGTCTCTTCAGATTGTGCAACAAACTCGCCTTTTTCTTCTGCTAAAACATAATGAGCTTTTACTTTATTTGTATTAACTAGCTCCTGAAGTCCAAATATTACTCCCATTCTAAAATCTTTTGCTAACCACCTTTCTGCGAAAGGTAAAGTTTTATAATTTTTATTAATATATCCTAATATTTGTTTAGATAATTTCCTTCTTAAAGGTACTCTCCCTATAAAGGGATTTAATTCATAAATGTATGAAGCATTAGTAGAATGTACTGAACCCTTTCCAGTCGAAGCAAATATTTCAATTGCGAATACTTCTCCTTCCTCCATTATATCACCACCTTGAGTACCTAATTCAGGTAGTTGTTTTTTTCCATGAACAGTCCACCTTTCAATTTGATGTCCACCTAGTTCTTTAATTGGATTATATTTAAAACCTTTAACAATATCTTCAATTTTTTTACCCAATTCTTTCGTGTTAATCTTAGGTTTAGCCATCATTTTTGCTGCTTCTAAAGCGACTTCTGTTGCTTGAATAATGTTTTCAAGGGCTTTATCATCGTTAAAACTTACAGTAAAAGCAGTATCTACAATATACCCCTCTATATGAACGCCTAAATCGATTTTAACAATATCTCTATCTTTGATAGTAAGTTCATCGTCTTTTATCGGAGATGTGTAGTGGGCAGCAATGTTATTTATACTCACATTAATAGGAAACGCCCATTTCCCACCCAGGTCAATAATTTTCGTTTCTGTTTTTTCTATTAAGTCAAATATATTTGCTCCAACTTTTAACTGTGGTTTAATGAATGTCTTTACTTCTTGAGCAATGTTTCCCGCTTTAGTTAGAGATTCGATTTTATGTTTCTTCTCTTCTTCATCTTTTTCTGCTTCTTCTCGATTTTTTTTTTTTGCAGATTCATTTTTTAAATTATTATTCTCAGTCATTAAAATATGTAAATGTAAAAGTTGATAAAAATATTTTTTAAATAAGGATATTAAACTTAATAAAATAGAAAAAATAAGGTAAACATTAATAATTAAATAAAGTTAATTTTAATAGATAATATAAGTTCTGAATTAATCACTCATTAGGTCGATTTGTAATTGAGTGAAAACATTTTTAATTTAGTAAAACCTTCGTCAAAAATTAGGGAGGTAGTAATGGTTGTCTGAAAATATTAGTGAGCTCACGGATTTACTAAGAAAACTGTCTGCGGTGAATAGTGACATAGAAGGTTCCGCCATAGTTAGCGTTCAGGGGCTCCCAATTTGTTCCGTTTTAAGCAGAAATGTGAATGATGGAATTGTTTCGGCTATGTCTGCTGCTATTCAGAGCGTTTCAGAACGAGCGGTTGAGGAACTTGATAGGGGTGAATTAAAAAGGATTCTTATCGAGGGTTTAAACGGAATTATTATCCTCTCTAAAGCTGGTGATAACGCTATTTTATGCACATTATGTAGTCCTAATTCTAGTTTAGGAATGGTGTTTCTAAACATCCAAAGCGTTTCCAATAGAATTGCTTCGCTTTTAGATTAAAATACTAATTTATTTTTAAACTGCAATCTATATTCTTTAATGATTTTTATTGAGAGTTAAGATCAAAGAATAAGTATACGTTATGATAAAGAGTTATTAATATCTTCTACAATTTTAGAACTAAAAAAAATAGGATATAGGTTCTGTATATTATCTATAAATTTAAATAGAAATTCTCTTTCAATTTTTAAGTAAGTATTTTTTTTTATAAAGATAATATTAAAAAAAAAGATGGTTTTAAAAAATGTATTTTCCTACATCGTGGACATTTTGGTTAGAGGGATTAACAGCGGCAAGTGTTATATCAGTTGGAATAGTACTTGGTTTAATCTCTATTTTTAAAGCAAGAAAGTTGAAAGCAAAGCTTCTTACGGTTTTAGGATTTTCTATTTTCTTCATAGGATTTTTGTATCTGGGACCAGCTACAGATTTCTTAATGGTAATAATAACAGGTTCTAATGTAAATAGTGAAATTTGGGGGCTTGGTATATATGGTATCTTAAGCTATTTATGGATTGCCCCAGCTTTAGTTTGCGCAATGTATATTGGTGGAGAATTACTAACACCTAAAAGAAAATGGATAATTGTTATTATTTACTTGGTTCTAGGTGTAGTATTTGAATACTTTCTATGGTTTCATACTGCAGAGACATTTAATATACCTCCACCACCAACAGGAGAGATAATTGATTCTAGTTTTGTAACGTTATATCCAACTTTTCTATTAATGGCACTATTTATCCTATCAATCTTAGTCTTCCATGGAATTGGTTTTTTAGCGAAGGCTATAAAATCAACAGGGGTACTAAGAAAAAAATTCTTGTTATTGGGAATTGGATTTATAGTATTTTCAGTTGCCGGTGCAGGTGATGCCTTAGTTGATCCGGGAATAGGGCTAGTTATTGTAAGATTAGCAATGATAAGTAGTATAATATTGATGTATTTAGGATTAAAAGCTTAATTCTTTTTTTTTTTCTATTTTCTTATCTCTTGGACATAATCGAATATTGTATCGATGCGATCCTTTATACTACCAAATAAACCTTCCTCTTCAGAAACTACTGAATTTATTGCTGTTTTTAAACCGTAATGACTTTCAGAAATTAAAACGCGAATAGGAAGTGTTAAAATATCACTTAACAACATTAAAATTTCCTGCATAATCTTAATAACTTTCGGGATGTTTTCTTCAGTTTTTTCTATCATTGATTGATCAGAAGAAATCAATCCATTTTCCCGTTCTCTTCTTATCTCTTCCCAAACATTATCTTTTAACTCTGAAAAATCAATACCTAAATTTTCAAGTGCCATTTGGGCGCCCTCAAAGAGAAAATTAATATCATCTTTGCCTGAAAATTGCCTAATATTCTCAACCATTTCAGCTGGAGCTAATCCATCTAGAAAACTTATTAATAATTGATGATAATCGTTTATAACATCAATAGGGATGAATAATAACACAAATTCTCTTAGCTGTTTAAAAAGATACCCCGCAATTTTAGCAAATGTGGTATTTTCCAAAATTTTTTTGATTAATCCACCATATTCATTAAGTAAGTGAACTGCGAGATAACCTATGATTCTTAGAAGATCGTCCTCGTAATTTCTAAAGTAATCGAAGAAGTGTTCGGTTTCCATATTCAATTTATCTTCGATGATCTCAGCAACTTTGTTTTTAATACCTTCTAAGGGTTCATCGAGTAATTCCTCAATTTTATCAAGGGACAAGACTTCTTGAAGTTTATCAATAATATCAAGCTTAGTTTCTTGAACAACATCTTCTTCTACAGATTTTTCAAATTTCACTCCAGATTTAATTTTATCTTGAATTCGAACGGAACTTAGCTCTTTCCACTCCAAAGTATCGTAAATTTTACATATAAACTGAAGATGATCATCACCTTTCGCTAAGCATTTCTTTTCTACTATATTAATCCTATAATCGCTTCTTTTTATCTTTAGAATGAAGTTAGCAACGGATTCTAACATGCCCGTTAAACCACACGCGAGACCTTCAGTATCTTTATTGCTTACTTTTTGAAAGTTGAAATTATCTTCATCATCTACCCCATACCCTGCGCAAAGTGGACAACTTTTTATTTTAACAATATAATCGTTATGTTTCGAGCCTTCTTTAGGAAGTTCCTCGTACGTCAAGTCCCCCTCTTCCAATTCCTTTCCAAAAACAACAACCCATAAAAGTTCAAAATATTCTATTACTTTTCTTGGGCTCCCAGGCATCCATTTAAAAACAGCCGTGTGACGCTCGCATGATTCTGTTGCAGCTTTTTTCCCGATCTCTCTAAGTATAATCACACTATCCTCTTCGTTTTTCGTAATTTCATTTATTTCCTTTAGTATTTCGCGATAAAGAAGAACATAAAAGAGAGAATTCGTGTTCCTTCCAAAAACCTTAGTGATTTTTTTTAATAACCATTGAACTGCTCCCATTATTAAACACCTCCCTCTTTGTATTTAAAGCTTTGAATACAAGATTTATGTCCAAATGTTCGAGATTCTAGAATATCAAGTGGTTGTAGTATCAACGAAGGTTTTTCTTTGTTTATACAAGAGATAATTTCTGATATCATTGCTGCAATTATTTCGCACCCCGCAACATCGATATCGTTAAATTGATACTTACATAAAGAACAATCATTATCTTTTACCATAATAATTTTATTAATTTCATCGAGTTCTACTGAAACGGAGCTGTTCAAGATTTTTTTATAGATTGTAGTTATTACATTATTTACATTAGCTTTATTAACATAATCAATTGGAGTCCAATATTTTGTATAAGTTCGGGCAATATTTCGCCCCATTCTCCTTAAATTTTCTCTTGTTCCAGATACTCCGTTGATTTTCATAAATCTTTCTAAATGATAAACCATATTACGCATTTGATTCATTGTAGCATCTGATTGGATCAAATCTTTCCTTGTTAAATTCATCAGTCTTTCACTTTAAGCATAAAAATTTGAATAATTAATGAAAAAAAGGCATCAATATTAATATTTTCAATTCAATTCATAGATGATTAGTATGTTTTTCAAGGTAGAATTATAATCTAATAAATCATTTATAGATATGATACTTTAAATTTCTTAAAAAAAATCGAGGTAATATATATGGACGCTCAAATGGAAATTTTTTGGTTAGGGCATGCCAGTTTTAAAATAAAAATGTTTAGCGGTAGGATTATTTATTTGGATCCTTATAATATTAAAGACGGAGAAGAAAAAGCTGATATTATAGTCTCGTCTCACACGCATGGAGATCATTTCTCGAGATCAGATATTAAGAAGATTTGGAGAGATGATACAATTTTATTAGGTCCTGCGAGCATTGAAAGCAGTTTAAAAAAATTTGATGGCCAAGGTTTAGAATTTGGGGAAGGGTTCGCTTATAAAGATTTTTCAATAGAACTTGTTCCAGCATACACAATAAAGAAAGGAACTCACCCAAAAAGCAATAATTGGTCGGGAACTATAATAGAATCGGCCGGTAAAAGTGTTTATCATGCGGGTGATACTGAAAGAATACCTGAAATGAAGGATCTCAAGGATAGAAAAATAACTGTCGCATTACTTCCATGTGGAGGAACCTATACCATGGATTTTGAAGAAGCTTCTGATGCTGCTGTAGATATCCAGCCTGAAATAGTTGTTCCTATGCACAATTGGGAAAAGGATTTAAATTCATTTAAGGATATTATGGCGAAGAAAGATTCTAAGATTAAAGTAGAAATTTTAACAGAAAAATCCTTAAAAATCTAAGGGTTTATTTTTTTATTCATTTTAATACTAAATGAGAGTGTAATTATTAGCTATATTAATAATCTGTAATGAGATCACAAATGAAATTATATAGTGTTGGCGTTAGGGGAGGATTAAAAAAGATTAGTAAAGCCGATTTTCAAGAAGATGAAGTATATTTAATTGACGATTCTAAAACAATGTATTTGTGGTTTGGATCAAATATATCTAGGAAAAGAAGAGACTTATCAATAGACAAAACAAAACTGAGAAATGAAAAAAATGAAAACGCAGCTATTATTCAAATTATAACCCAAAATAAAGAATATGGGGCATTTATAGCCATTAAGGACGCTCTAATGAAAGGGGAAATCAAAAAACAAAATTTAGAGAGAAGACCAGAGTTAGAAATTAAATTTGAAGAAACTCTGGAACTAATTGAAGCAGGAATAAGTCCAGATTTAGAAGCTGAAATAACATTAGCTGCACATAAGCTATCAAAAAAAAATATATCTTACAAAAATTTATGTCAACTCTTAGCTGAGATGCAATTGGATCTTATTAAAGGTCCAAACAAAGCTTCTAAGAGCGATATACTTAAGAAAACGCAAGAAATTTTCGAGTCCTCATCAACCTATGAAGAAATTTGCTGGTTAATAGCACAATTAAACGCAATTGCAGATAAGAGTTCAATGGATTCATAATTAAATCTTTTTTGTGTCACACTTTTTGAAAAATGATTAGTCGAAATTCTTTCTAATTCTATTGGCTGTGAAAAAAAATACACGACTTTTCCCGAATAGGGCTTAATGTTTTATAAATGATACTAATAAAAGAAATTAAATATTTATTTCGACTAATAATAATCATATAATTTAAAAATTCTAACTTTTTCAAATATCTAAATTGATGAATATGACGAGAATCGAAGAATTGAAAGATTTTGGTATCGAAATTACTGATGATATGAAGGAAGGGAACGTTTTAATAGATGTTTTTACAACCTGGTGCGGTCCCTGTAAATTTGTTTCACCTATACTGAAAAAGCTTAATGATGAAGGATTATTTAAGTTAATTAAGATTGATCTGGACCAAAATAGGCCTTTAGGTAATAAATTTAATATAACTGCTATTCCTACTCTGCTTTTCTTCAAAAATGGAGATTTATACAATGGAATCATTGAAATTCAAGGTCAACCCTTAGTAAGAGACGGAATTATGATAGGGGCGGGAAGTGAAGATACAATTAGAGAAATAGTTGCCAAAATGAATTAAATCATTATAAGAAATAATTAAATTCATTTCCAATAGAAAGTGCCAAAAATTTTTTGAATTTTTTTTATTTTCTGATTTCTTTAAGAAATTGACCCTTTTGTTTGCGTAAAATTAAAAAGAATTAATTTAAAATTTAAGGGTAAGTTTTATTAATATAAGTTTAAAAAAACTTAAAAAATAATTATGGCAACTATAGATTTTGAATTTCGAAATCAAATCATCCAATCTGACATAGGTGGTACCTTAGCTTATTGCTATCAATGTGCTACTTGTAGTGGTGCTTGTCCTGTGGCACAAATAACAAATGGACGCTATAATCCTAGGAGATTAATTTTGGATGCTCTTCTTGGGTTAAAAGAAAAAATCTTTGGCAAAGAAAATGCATTTAACATATGGGGATGTACGGTTTGTGATACTTGTGATGAGGTATGCCCTCAGAAAGTGGAACTCACAGAGATTTTTACCATTTTAAAAAATCTAAGCGTTGAAAAAGGTGAAGCTCCCGATTACTACACTACCCAAGCGACTGCAATCTTAGAAAATGGGAAAGCGATACCTATGCAACCTGCTATAGAAAGAAGAAGAGATCAATTAGGTTTACCAAAAGTTATACCTCCTGATGTAGATGAGGTAAAAAAGCTTCTTGAAGCTACAAAATTAGCAGAAAAAATTAAAAAAGAAGAATAGTATTCTTCCTATCTCTTTTTATAAAATTATATCATTTAGGTTTGTACTCTGCTATTAAAGCTTAAATTGAAATAGTAATTGAGTTTTATCTAAATATAATAAAAAACATAATTGAGTGAAATTAAAATGAGAAATCCAATTATTGGTGGGAACTGGAAGATGAACAAGGGAACGCCCTCAGAAGCAATTAAAATGCTTAAAGAATTGATCCCTTTAGTGGAGAAAATGAAATCTGTCGATATTGTAATAGCTCCACCATTTACAGCTTTATTCTCGACCATACAAACAGTTAAAAACTCAAATATTATGGTTGGGGCACAGAATATGTATTATGAGGAGAAAGGTGCTTTTACAGGGGAAGTTTCTCCTATTTTCTTAAACGATCTAGGATGTGAATATGTTATTCTAGGTCATAGCGAAAGAAGGGATATTTTTAACGAGAGTGATGATTTAATAAACAAAAAATTAAAAACAGCTTTAAAATCTGACTTAAAACCTATCGTATGTATAGGAGAACACTTAGAAGAAAGGGAAGCTGGCAGGACTAAAGAAGTAATTGAAAACCAATTTAATCTAACTTTTAAAGATTTAAAGAGTGAAGAACTAAGCAGAGTTATTATAGCTTATGAACCAATTTGGGCAATTGGCACAGGAAAAACAGCTACTCCAGAGCAAGCTGAAGAGATTCACATATTTATTCGCGAACTCATAACTAAAATCTATGGAAAAAACACAGCGCAAACAATCAGAATTCAATATGGAGGTTCAATTAAACCAACTAATGCAAAAGAGATATTTGATAAAGAAAATATTGATGGAGGTTTAGTTGGAGGAGCATCTCTTCAATCTAAATCTCTTTATGAGATAATTAAGGCTGCCGAAGAATCCATTAACTAATTAGTTATATAACACTATTGGATCTATATTTATCCTAGAATTTGATTAAATTTTGTAGCAAGTTTTCCTGGAAACTCTCCTAAATAAGATTGAGGATCCGCAAACAACAAATAGAAGTAGGGCTCGAATAGCCCGTTAATAGTCGGCCCAACTCCTGATTTTATTATGTAAACCCATATTTGTTCGTTTAAAATGTAAGACTGCCGATAAATCCACTCAAGTGGTATAATATTAGGAAATATGCCAATGTTTCTTAGAATTGCATCTACATCATTTAATGAATATTTATTCCCGTAAACTGTGATGGGTGATAAATCGAAGGAGGTTATACAAATACCATGTAAACCAAAGCTATTCATTTCTGTTAAAAAATCATTTGCTAAGCGATCGATCTCCTTTTTATGTGCTTTTATACGTTTCCTTGCTGCTGAATCAGTCAATATATCTATAATATTATCTTCTTCATTTTGCAGTAATTCTAAGGCTGAATCAAGTGGAATTTTAGTGGCTATTACCGTGTTATAAATAAGCTTTATTTTTTCCTTAACAGACTTATGAAGTAAGTAAGGCTCTGTTTGAGTTGTAATTAATACATCACCTTCATAATTCTTACCGTTATTTTTTGACACTTCTTTTTTGCCAGATCTAAATTCAAGAATTTCGATTTTTTTATTAATATTTCGTGCAAATTCAAATAAAGCAGAAACTAATCCAGCGTTGAGTTCAAATAAACTAACGGGATCCAATTTAGTATCTCGTTCTGAATTGTTATGAGTAAAATCAAAAAATCTTAATAATATACTCGCACCATTAGGGGGATCTTTCAATTTTAAATTGTAATATGGATATCCTGTGTTAGTTATGACCGAAAGTTCGTAGAATGTCATGTTTTAGGAGAAAATTTAAATAAATTCACAGAGTGAATTATTATTTTTTATATAAATATAGATTTGAGTATTTATATTTGAACCTACTGAATTTAAGTTAGGAAATTATAATTCTCAAACGCTTCAATCAGAAACATTTTAAGATGCATATAAAATTCAAGTTATGTTATTAGTAATTTAATTGAAAAAGTAACAAAAAACAGGAAAACAAGGGGTTTAAATCGCTATTTTCTTACAGTAGTATACAAATTTTAATTAAATTATAATACCATTTAAATAGGAGAAGTCATATGCGATTAAGAAATAAATCAACGTTACTAGTATTTATTATGGCTTTTTCTATAGGATTTTGCTTTTTAAATTCAACTGTAGCTTGTGAAGGAGATTCAGATTATTCAAATTATGCTAAATGGAAATTCTCAAATGGTCAGCCTTACCTATATGTTGCAGCGGATAACTACTACACCCTTGGATATTTGGAAGGTAAGAATTTAGCGTTTCAAACAGCGTGGATGAAACTTATGATTATGCTTCAAGCAGAGCAAATAGGCCTCTCTTATGATGTGGCAATCTATTATGCTTTGGATTACCTCGATTACTTTTCTGAAGAAAACATTTTGGAAATGCATGGAATAGCCGCTGCAATTGATTTCGTTCAAATTCCTTTTATGAATCAGATTTACGAGATAACAATAGATTTCTTGGATGTTTTAGCTCAGAATTGCTTCTGGGACATATATTACGGCAAAATTATCCCGATACTTTCTGGATACCCTCAACCACCTCTAATAGTTGCGGGGTGCACTGCTATTGCTTCTAATATGGGAAGAAAAGCTATTTTAGGGCAAACTATAGATATCTCACTTCTTATGCAACCTACTGCATCTTGGGTTTATACTAAAATTCAAGGCAAAAAGGTTTTCTCCTTCAGAACGGGAAGTATGTTAGCAATGGGGGGAGTTAATAAATACGGAGTAGCAATTTCGACCAATTTACTTGAAGTATTTAATGTAGGATGTGTAGGCAAACCTATTTCAGTAATCTATAGAAGTGCGTTGGAAAACGCTAAGAATGTCAGACAAGCTAAGAATATTATCCTTGATAACGATTTTACATTAGGTTGGAATTATATTATTAGAGATAGGCGTCATATAATAGCAATAGAAACAATTCCTAATTCTTATTCAGTTGAAAGAGTTTGGAGAGGAAAATATACATTTGACGCAAATATATACGAGAATCCCTATTTTAAGTCTTTTATGATTTATCCTAATAAATATGTAGAACGTTATAATAGAGTCTCAGAATTATGCCAAACTTATAGTCAAGACGGAAAATTAAACATCAAAGACTTATTTGAAATTTTTTCAGACCCTCTGGTAGCGCGAAGATATACTTCTCCAGATCCCTTAGAAGTAGGGACTACTGGGTCGTTTTTTGTCGATACTAAGAATAATGTGTATTTCTGCTTAGGAAATCCGTTAGATTCCGAGTTAGGTTTGATTTCATCATTTAAATAAAAAGTAAAATACTTTAGAAAAGGTTTACAAAACCAAAATCCTTTTTTTTATTTAATCTCACTCTGTTTTTTAACGAATAACAGTATTAGTTAAAATACTGCAGTTAATGTCAAATTTTAAGCAAAAGAAGTAGAATATAATTATTAATGTAATTTTTAGAAATATAAATATTAACCATTATTTTATTATAATTGCAGGTTTTCCAGGTAAAGCTTGAGCTGCTTTCTTTTCTTGCGAATCATTTTCAGACATAATTAACACTTTACAATTGTATTTTTTCTCAAAAATAGGTTGAATTTGTGCGAAAAAATCAAATTCTTCTAATGCTGATAATGGAGATTTCGCGTACTTGCCGAGATTTTTTAAGAATCCTTTAGTTGGCTCAAATTTTTGATCTTCTTCCTCTTTATTTTCTCAACTTTTATCCTTCCAAGACAACAACTTCTCCCTCGACTAAAAAATCCATACAAAAACTAATTCTAAGTGTAATTTAAAGGTTCTTCTCTCGATAATCGTCTCATTCATTTTAGAAATTCCGTGAAATTTAAATTTTTTATTTAGATAGATGGGACGAAGTAATTTAGACTTTGTTTATTATTGTTTTTAAGGTGACATTTACTCCTTGACCACCAGCGTGTTGATGCTTCCAGCAAATATGCCAAAGGTCTGAGCTTTCGACCTTCCAACTCTGTTTAGCAAATTCACCTGATATACTTATACCTATAGCTATTAAATAATAATTATCAGTCCTATTATTTTTCCATAAATCGAACAAATAATCTTGGCAGATATAAACCGCAAAAGAAACTGGATCAGAACAATTGAGGTACTCAATCTCGCGATGTGCGATAACCAAACCGGAACCCGTCCGATTTTTGTCGCTCTATATACCAAAAAGCAAATGTTGTTTATAAATATTGAGGTATTGTATCAAGCGTTTTAAGACCTTAAAACCAAAACCAAGATAATTCTTTTTTTTTCCATTTAAATTCCTTTCAAATCATAATACATACTTTTATGAAGAGTTTAAAGATACATTTAAAATCTAGTGTGATTATTCAAAATTTGACAAATGAGACTACAAAGAGTAGTATGCCCCAATTGCAAATATGTAATGGTTCGACCGTTTCGGATAAATTGTCCTAATTGTTTTTATAATCTCCAAAAGGAACTATCACCAGAGGACAAAAGAGATATTGACCTAAGATTGAAGAAAGCGAAGTAAAGATTAATTGAGAGGGAAAAAGATTTAAGAAATTTTAACCGATATTATAACAGAGAAACTACGATTTCGAAAAAGATTAATCAATTTATAACGCTCAAATTAGAGAATAGAAAAACTAATCTTTACATTAACAGAAAACTGTTTAGACAATGTAAACGTTTAGTCTTAAACATTGTAAAAGAGGATATCCCTCGATATGAGGAGGTTGATTCTATAGATGAAGCTACTGAAGTATATAATGAGCATTTATACCGAAATAGAATTGTTACTGGACCAATGGCTGCTCCCACTCCAAATCAGAACCATGACATCACTCCTGAACAAGAATTCTGGGGACATTGTTCAAATATTCAAACTTGGGTCGAATGTGATTACGATACTAGGATACTAATGAGCAATTTATCTTTTCCATTATTAAGAGAATTGGCTAAACTCGGAGATCTAAAAGCAAAAAAGGTGTATAAAGAGGAGATTGCGCAAAGACTCGAAAGTGGATACCCTTCTGTAGTTCAATATCTCGTTAATCAAGGATATATTGGTGAATTTAGCCCATTTGAATTCCGAACAATATTGGAATCAAATGATCTTATTAGGAAACTCTCAACTGATCCAAAAATTCTAGTGAGGTTTTTAATTTCAAGTCTACGTAATTTTCCGACCTTAATTGAAAATATATTATTACAAACTCTAAAACTTCCAAATAGTAAAGCGATTATTATATCAGTTGTTCAATTTAAACCCAAAATAGCTACATATAAGCCATGGATAAGGTATATCCCCCGTTATTTATTCAGCATAAAAGACGTATTAGAAAATTTCTTAGAAAATATTGATGAAAACTCTAATTCTAACATTTCCGACATTCTTCACGTAATTGATCAACAGATTCAAGATTTCCACTCTGAAGGTTATCTTTTAAAACCACCAAAAGAGGAAGGTCGTCAAGACAAATCCCATAAGGTTTTATTGCTAGGAAATAGTTCTAAAAAATCGCGTTTGTTAACTGAAATTGTTACTCCAAATGAAGAAAAAAATTTTCCTTTTAATTTGATTGGAGTGTCTATCTATTTAGAAAAAGATAATGCGAAAGTTAATTTGATGGTCTGGGATATTTTAGAAAAATTGAGCTCTGTTATGATTCCAATTTACCTCAAAGATGCTAAGGCTATTATTCTCGTTTTTGATTCTAGGACAAATTATATGGTTCAGTTTTACAATTTTCTGAATTCAGATACATATAGACAAATCCCAAAATTTATAGTTAGGATAAAGGAAGATTTAGAATTTGAGAAAAGAAGAGATAAAATAGTGGCAGAGCAAATAAGTGAAAACTTAAATGCTACTTACTTTGAAATATCTATAATTAACAGAGATAATGTCTATAAAATTTTTCACAAAATTGCAGAATTAGTCTATAGAGATTCTTCAATAGAATCGAATATCAATGTAAAAGGGGAAAAAATGAAGGTGAAAAAAACTAATCATTCAGATTTGCGTTTTATTGAGTGTAATAAGTGCAGATATATTTTGAATCCTCAATCCTTGCATACACTTTTAACGAAGGGACGAGTTTATTGTCTTAACTGTGGCAGAATTGTCAAGCGATAAACTGATCCCAAAAACTTGAGCCACGATCTATATTTTTGAATTGTTGAAAAAAGGGATACTATAGGAAAATGTTAATTATAAAAAATTAGGTATATAAATCTTGACAAATTAATAATCTCGCAATCTCGCTGGCAGTTTTAGGGCGATTTTCCACCTAAGCAGTAAGTAAGGTAGGTAACCGCGCACATCAGTTCTCACACGCGATCCAAACAGTGCACTAACTCAGTTGTGTTTTGCCCTCGCGTTGAATTTTTTATGGCGTATAAAACATGTGGATTTTTGGGCGAGGTGCCTACTTTACTTGATTTACTACTTCTATTCACGGTGTAAAAATAAATAGGAATATTATTAGGACCAACGACATACCGCCAAAAAATAAAATACAACACCAGAATCCAGACCGCGAATTACTAAGAGTCAAGCGAGCTCCACAAACCGTACACCTGTCCGCAGGTTTTATCCAGTAATAAAACAAGTAAGCCCCTCCAGTAAGAAAAAACCAAAGCCAACTAAATTGTTTTTCTAACAATGTTTTATGGTTGCACACAGGACAATAAGGAATTTCACTTGGCATAACCAATAATCCTCTTCAAAATTATTAAAAGTTTGTTATTTAACTCCGAATAATGAGAATTCGTACCGTTTAAATAGGTAGGGTAGGACTCATTGGTAATTCTTAGAAAATCGTATATAAACGAGAATACAAAAAAGGAACAATTTCCGAACTTAGCGTTAAAGATATTGGGGATATTTTAATAGAAGCCGGAATGATACCGCACTATATAGATTATGAAGAAGGCAAGCATAAAGTTAATTTTAGGAATATAGAGGAGGGAATAAGAAAAGATTTTTATTTAAATACTTCCGTTGTTTTAGCGTTTTAATTGAAATAACTATTTTACTTGATTCTATAATTCTAAATCTCTAAAAATTAACTTTAATAAGCATTTCGGAAATTTTTATTACTATAGAT
>JAEOTS010000148.1 GCA_016839745.1 Promethearchaeota archaeon | reverse complement strand
CTTGAAATTGATGATGAAAATGGATTAGGTTTAAGGTGGTACACGATTGGTGTGAGTGGAACTCCAGGATATTTTACAGATTTGAGAGGAATAATTGATCAAGTTTTATGGGAACAAGTTTGGGATAATCTGACTCAAGGAGCTATAATAACTATTACATTTTATGCTACCGATACTCTTGGAAATGAAAAGTCTCTCGAGATAAATTTAATTGTAGAAAAACCTATAGAACTTCCTAGATTTCTTCAAGATCCACTGGGTCTACTATTACCCACTTTAGGTTTAGTTGTAATGGTTCCACTTTCGATTAAATTAACGAAAAGTAGTTATTATAAATCTTTAAATACTAAGGATAGAAAAAAAATCAGAAAGGTTCTAATTACAGCTGGGTTTTTCCTGTCTTTACTTACTTTATATTTTATTATTTAAAACAAATGTTATTAATTGAATTTAATGAAATAATGTTATTCAATGGAGAAGGTTAAGAAGTTAAAGCTTTATTAAAATGTCTGGCAATACATACAATAATTTCGGGCACTTTATCACCGATGCTCAAAATGAAATAAAGGAATTTGTAAGCAAACGAAACCAACTTAATAATAAGATTAAAAGGTATATTAAAAGTTTTCAGATGGCTGAATTCGAGATTTATAAATCGTTATTTAACACAAAAGAATATTATAATAAAAAGCGCTATTACAGCACAAAGAAAATTAGAAAGTTGAGAAGAAAGGTATTAGAGTATGAAGAGATTTTGGATTTTCTTATTACAGAGAGAAATCGGCTTAAAAAACCTGATGTAAACCGTAATTATTTGAATTTAATTAAGTGTCTTGGTAATTCTATTAAAGAAATCAACAATAGAATAAATAGTTTTAATAATAAGATTAATAACCAAATTTTGAGAATTGAAGAAGAGATTTATATAGTTGAAAAAATTAGTAGATTAGAACAAAAGAAGCAAAAAAGAGTTAAATTACTCTCAGGATTAAAAAAAGTAAAAATTGCAGAATTACAATCCACAAATTATCATAAAGTTGATAGTAGAATAAAACTATTTGACGCGATGTTAAAACAAGTTAATAGGGATTTGATTAAATGGTTCAATAAAAGAAAAAATTACCATAAAAAAATGCTTGCTTTATATCGGGAAGCTAAAGAATTTAGGAATTTAAAAAAAAAATTGGAGAATAAATTAAAAGAAAATAAGGATGCGGCAGATCATCATTATCAACATTACTTAGAAAAAATGAATCAAAATGAAATAGATGTAGTAAAAAAGATTTGGCTTAAACCAAAAGCTAAACCGCAGCAGAGAGAAAGTATTACCCCAAGACTTGAATCAATTATTACAAGAAAAGAATTGTTTAAACAATTTAAAAATGAAAGATTAGCAATTGCCTTAGAAAAACAAAGATTAGGTAAAAAATTGGATTTTTATGAATTCAAGCTTATTTTAGAACAACCAAAAAAGTGAAAAAAATCTATAAGGAATTTCCCGATATTTAAAATATCGCCAGTTAAAAGTTAACTATTTGAATGACAGTTTGCATAGCAAGTTTTCTTGCCGTCTTTTTTTTCTAATTTTTAATATACTTGATTTACGATTTTTCTAATCTTATTGAGTTAAGTAAAACTTTAATGATTAGGAGAACAATATATCTATGTTCAAATATAATTGTATAATTACATTAAAAATAATAATTTGAATGACCGATCACAATTTTGATAATTTCAGTCATTATTTTAATAAATGGCAAAAAAATATTATTAATTTTACTCTTAAAAGGAATCTGGTTAATAAGGAGCTCGAGAAATATATTAAAAGTTTCCAAACTATCGATTCTGAAATTTATAAAGCACTTTTCACTGCTAAAGAGTATTATAATAAAAAACACCGCAACTATAATCAGAAGATCAAAAGGTTAAAACAAAAGGAAATTGAATTTGAACAACTTTTAGATTATGTAAATAAAGAGAAAGGGGACCTTAAAGAACCTAAAGTAAAGGATGAAATTTCCACCTCAATAAGATATATTAAACAAACTATTAAAGAAATTGATGATAAAATCAATAATTTAAGCAATCAAATTGAAGAACTAACTTTAGATGTAGACGAGGAAGACAATATTATAGAAGATATCAAAAATTTAGATAGAGATAAGAAAATTAATCTTAGACATTTAAGTAAACTCCAACAGGATTTACTTAGAGAAATGCAACATAATACTTATTTTAAAACTGTTAGAACGATTGAAATTCTTGAAATCAATTTAAAAGAAATACCCCGGTATTTACATAAATGGTCCAAAAAGAAGGTAAAAATCCATAGAAAAATGCTTGATTTGTGTCGTAAGGCTAAAGTTTTTGAAAATATTAAAAAACAAATAGAAAATGAATTACTCGGAACTAAACAAGTAACGGATAGGTACCTCCAGCTTTATTCTGAACTGAAAAATAAGAATAAAAAGAAATTAATTGAAGAACAGTTAAGACCTTTTAAAAATAGAGCAAAAGCTAAGGAAAAACGAAAGATAAAGACGAACTACATCATTAAAAAAAAGAGATTAAAGAAGAAATTTAGGAATGAGAAATTAGAAATTGCGTTAGAAAAACAAAAATCTGGAAAAAAATTGGATTTTTACGAATTTAAATTAATTTTAGACTATTCAAAAAAGAAAGAATAGTTTAATATAATTTTTAATGTAATTCTTAGAATAAATTAAAATTTAAGTAATAAAATAAAAAAAAAAAAATTTATTTAATAATTATATTTTTTCTTAGCTCTTCTTTTATTCCTAACAACCAAATAAATGATCGCTGATAGCCCTATAACGCTTCCACTTCCTATAATTACGATCAATAGAACATTATCCGGTTCTACTACTGTTTCAACGATAAGATTCTTGTTAGAACTAAGAGAACCAGCTGTTCCAGGAGCAGGAAGCGTTAAAACGGCATCATTTCCCACAGAATCCTTGATCGATCCTCCATTTAGTGATAACGCATTGGTGGAGATATAGTCTAGATCGGATGAGGTATGTCCTGAGGCTACGGTATACGTGAAAGTGAGCGTAGAAGTTCCACTACCACTGGTGTAATCTACTACAGTATCCACGGCACCGGTTTCCAAGGTAAGTTGTGGAGTACCGGTAACAATCACAGACTCAGAAAAGGTTATTGTTATCTCTATGGTCGCACTCGCTCCATAAGACCCATCAGGTGTTGTTGAACTAACATTTGTTATAGCTGGGGAGATGGTTTCTAATATAATATCTTTATTATCACTAAGTGATCCTAAGCTTCCAGGAGTTGGAAGCGTCACATTGGCACCATTTCCAGCTAAATCTCTAATTGTGCCTCCGTTTAATGATAAAGCATTAATAGATTCATAACCTAGATCGGAGGTTGTATGTCCTGAAGCTGCTATATATGAAAAAGTAAGTGTATCTGTTCCACTTCCGCTAATATAATTAATCACAGCGTCAATGGAGCCTGTTTCTAGAGTTAATTGGGGAATGCCAGTTACATATACCGGTTCCGAGAATGTTACCATTATGTCTATGATCTCACCTGTGCCATAAGTACCATCAGGTTTACTCGAACTAACGTTTGTTACTTCTGGTGGGGTGGTTTCTATTATAATATCTTTATTATAACCAAGAGATCCTAAAGCCCCAGGGGAAGGTAGTGTTCTATCAGCATCATTTCCTACGAAATCTTTAATAGTTCCACTTAAAGCATTAGTAGAAAAATAGTCAAGATCAGAAGAGTTATGTCCTATAATCACTGTGTAGGTGAATATAAGAGTATCAGTTTCGTTACCGCTGGTATAAGAAATTACAGCATCAGTAGAGCCTGTTTCTAGAATTAATTGGGGAATGCCTGTTACAAACACTGGTTCCGAGAATGTTACCATTATGTCAATGCTCTCACCTGTACCATAGCTTCCATCAGAATTGGAAGAGCTTACATTCAGTACTGAAGGATCAGTTATATCTAGATATAGTTGTGTTGATGCATAATTAGTATATTCAACATTTCCGGCAGCATCTCTTAACCATACATAAATGTTATGAGTTCCTTCAGACCCCACAGTAATTCCGGTAATTGACGTTATATCCGCACCTGCTTGATAAGTTCCGTCTGTATCAAAAGTCGGAGCGGAATCCAATTTATAGTATGCGCCAGCTATACCAGACAGATCTGCAGGATTTGACCAGGAAAGATCAAAGTCGTCTGTGCTTGTCCAAGAGGATGGATCAGCAGCTAATCCGCTCGGTGAGGTGGGATCCGTTGTATCTAAGGATAATACTACAGAGTTATAGGTAGTATAATCAACATTTCCAGCAACATCTCTTAACCATACATAAACGGTATGAGCTCCATCAGACCCTACAGTAATTCCGGTAATAGATATTATACCCGCACCTGCCTGATATGTTCCGTCCGTATCTGAGGTCGGAGCGGAGTCCAATTTATAGTATGCGCCAGCTATACCAGACATTTCTGAAGGATTTGACCAGGAAAGATCAAAATCGTCTGTGTTTGTCCAAGAGGATGGATCAGCAGCTAATCCGCCCGGTGAGGAGGGATCCGTTGTATCTAAGGATAATACTACAGAGTCATAGGTAGTATAATCAACATTTCCAACTGCATCTCTTAACCAAACATAAACGGTATGAGCTCCATCAGACCCTACAGTAATTCCAGTAATTGACGTTATATCCGCACCAGCTTGATAAGTTCCGTCCGTATCTGAGGTCGGAGCGGAGTCCAATTTATAGTATGCGCCAGCTATACCAGACAT